>DATCXE010000412.1:0-3636 GCA_036565985.1 Bradyrhizobium sp. | reverse complement strand
CAGCCGACCCGCGCCGTGATCTTCGAGAACGCGCGCGTGCCGGTCGAAAACCGTCTGGGCGATGAGGGAATCGGCTTCAAGATCGCGATGGCCGGGCTCGACGGCGGCCGCATCAATATCGCGGCGTGTTCGCTGGGCGGTGCGCAAAGCGCGCTCGACAAGTCGCTGGCCTACATGAAGGAGCGAAAAGCCTTCGGCAAACGCCTCGACGAATTCCAGGCGCTGCAGTTTCGGCTTGCCGACATGGCGACCGAACTGGAGGCGGCGCGGACTTTTGTGTGGCGCGCGGCCGCGGCCCTCGACCGTAGGGATGCCGACGCCACCATGCTGTGCGCGATGGCCAAGCGCTTTGGCACCGATGTCGGCTTTGAAGTGGCCAACCAGGCGCTGCAACTCCACGGCGGGTACGGCTATCTCAGCGAATACGGCATCGAGAAAATCGTGCGCGATCTGCGCGTGCACCAGATCCTGGAAGGAACCAACGAGATCATGCGGCTGATTGTTTCGCGCAAGCTGATCGAGGGCGCGCGATGACCGATGCTTCTGTCGCAGATGGCGACCTGATCGCGCGCAAGGAAGGCTCGGTCGGCGTCATCCGCCTGAACCGGCCGAAGGCCATCAATGCCGTGACGCTGGAGATGTTCCACGACATCGACAGGGCGCTCGATGCCTTCGAGAGCGATCCCGCGGTCGCGGTGATCCTGCTGGAAGGCGCGGGCGAACGCGGGCTCTGCGCCGGCGGCGACATCCGCTCGCTCTGGGAAAGCTCGAAGGTGAAGGGCGACCTCGGCAAGATCCTGTGGCGCGACGAATACATCCTCAACGCGCGGATCAAGAAATTCCCGAAACCCTATGTCGCCTTCATGGACGGCATCGTCATGGGCGGCGGGGTCGGCCTGTCGGCGCATTCCAGCCACCGTGTCGTGACCGAGAAGACGAAGCTCGCAATGCCCGAGGTCGGCCTCGGCTTCTTCCCCGATGTCGGCGGCACCTGGCTGCTGTCGCATTCGCCGGGAGAGATCGGCACCTATTTCGGCTTGACCGGGCAGACCATGAATGGCCCGGACGCGATCCATGCCGGGTTTGCCGATGCCGTGGTGCTGTCGGCAAAGCTGCCGGCCCTGCGCGAGGCGCTGACGAAGGTGGCGCCAGGCGCGACGTCGGTGGATGTCAGGAAGCTGATCGAGCGTTTTTCGACCGGAGAGACGGCGGGGCCGGTCGCAGCGCAGCAGGCGAAGATCGATGCGTTGTTTTCCCACGATCGCATGGAAGACATCGTCGCGGCGTTGCAGCGCGATGGTTCGGATTTTGCGCAGGCGACCTTGAAAACGCTGAATGAGAAGTCGCCCCGCGGTATGGTGGTGACGCTGAAACTGCTGCGGCTGGCGCGCACGGCGCGCTCACTGGAAGAGTGCCTGGTGCGCGAATATCGCGCCGCGCTGGAAGTGTTTGCCAGCGACGACTTTCGCGAGGGCGTACGCGCGGCGGTGATCGACAAGGACCGCAGCCCAAAATGGTCGCCGCCGCGAATTGAAGACGTGACGCCGGAAATGGTCGCGCCTTACTTCGCCGAGATCGGCGCCAATGAGCTGAAATTTCCCTGATCAAAACTGAAAAAGTTCAAGCGGAGGATTCGAGATGACAAATATCGCATTCATTGGCCTCGGCAACATGGGCGGGCCGATGGCGGCCAATCTGGTCAAGGCCGGCCACAAGGTGACAGCGTTCGACCTGGTCGCGGCCTCGCGCGATCAGGCCAAGGCCGACGGCGCGGCCATTGCCGAAAGTTCGGTGGGCTCCGTCAAGGGCGCCGACATCGTCGTCACCATGTTGCCCGCGGGCAAGCATGTGCTGTCGGTATGGAACGAAGTGATCCCGGCAATGACCAAGGGTGCGCTGATCATCGACTGTTCGACCATCGACGTCGAAAGCGCCAAGCAGGCCCACGCGCTGGCGGCCAGGCACGGCGCGCTCTCGGTGGACGCGCCGGTGTCGGGCGGAACCGGCGGCGCCAAGGGCGCGACGCTCACCTTCATGTGCGGGGGCGAGGACAAGGCCTTTGCGGCCGCCAAGCCCGTGCTGGAGAGGATGGGCAAAAAGCTCGTGCATTGCGGCGGCGCCGGCGCGGGGCAGGCGGCCAAGATCTGCAACAACATGATCCTGGGCATTTCCATGATCGGGGTCGGCGAGGCCTTTGCGCTGGCGGAGAAGCTCGGCCTGTCGCATCAGGCGCTGTTCGACGTCGCCTCGACCTCGTCGGGACAGTGCTGGGCGCTGACGTCTTATTGCCCGGTGCCGGGCCCGGTGCCGGCTTCGCCCGCGAACAACGGCTACAAGCCCGGATTCGCCTCGGCGCTGATGGTGAAGGACCTGACGCTGGCGCAGGACGCGGCCAACGCCGCTGGTGCTGCGACGCCGCTCGGCAAGCACGCGCAGGAGATCTACAAGGCGTTCGACGCCGCCGGCCATGGCGGGGTGGATTTTTCCGGAATTATCCAGCACGTTCGGAGCCTCGCCGCGAAATAACGGAGGCCTGATGACGACATTTCAGGAGGCACGCGCCTTTCTGCTCCAGCACCGCACCGATTACGATGCGGCCGTGAAGGGCTTTCGCTGGCCCGATCCGGTTCCGTTCAACTGGGCGCTCGACTGGTTCGATGCGGAACTCGCCTGCAGCGCTGACAGCCGCGACCGCACCGCGCTCTGGATCGTCGATGCTGGCGACAAGGAAACAAAGCTTTCCTTCGCGACGCTTTCGGCCCGTTCCAACCAGGTGGCGAACTTCCTGCGCGCGCAGGGCCTCAAGCGCGGCGATCACCTGTTGCTGCTGCTCGGCAACGTCGTGCCGCTGTGGGAGACCATGCTGGCGGCGATGAAACTCGGCGTGGTCGTGATCCCCGCGACCACGCTGCTCACCCCGGACGAACTGCGCGACCGGCTCGATCGCGGCAAGGCGAGGGCGGTGGTGGCGTCGCAGGATCAGGTCGCGAAATTCGCAGGCCTCGGCGGCGACAGTGTGGTGCGCATCGTGGTCGGCGCGACGTCGAAGCACGACGGCTGGCTTCCGTTCGAGGAGGCGGCCGGCGCGTCAGAGACCTTTGCGTCCGATGGGTCGACCAACGCCGACGATCCGATGCTGCTCTATTTCACCTCGGGCACGACAGCAAAGCCAAAGCTGGTGCGGCACAGCCAGCGCAGCTATCCCGTCGGCGCGCTGTCGACGATGTTCTGGCTCGGGCTGCAGCCCGGCGACGTGCATCTGAACATTTCCTCGCCGGGCTGGGCCAAGCATGCCTGGAGCTGCCTCTTCGCGCCCTGGAATGCCGGCGCCACCGTGTTCGTGGTCAACCAGCCGCGCTTCGATGCCAAGTTGTTGCTTGCGATTGTCGGCCGCTGCGGCGTTACCACGCTGTGCGCACCGCCGACCGTATGGCGCCTGTTCATCCAGGAGAAGCTTGCGGACTTCAAGGTGAGCCTGCGCGAGGTCTGCGGGGCGGGCGAGCCGCTCAACCCCGAAGTGATCGATCAGGTGAAGGCGGCGTGGGGCCTGACCATCCGCGATGGTTACGGCCAGACCGAAACCACCGCGCTTGCCGGCAATTCACCGGGCCAGAAGGTCAAGGTCGGCTCGATGGG
>DATCXE010000035.1:0-21715 GCA_036565985.1 Bradyrhizobium sp. | reverse complement strand
CGCGGCGAGATCCTGCAACTCAAGGAAGCCATCAACACGATGGTGGACCAGCTTCGGTCCTTTGCCTCGGAAGTGACGCGCGTCGCCCGCGAGGTCGGCACCGACGGCAAGCTCGGCGGCCAGGCGATCGTGCCCGGCGTCGCCGGCACCTGGAAAGACCTCACCGACTCCGTGAACGCGATGTGCGGCAACCTCACCGCCCAGGTCCGCAACATCGCCAACGTCACCACGGCGGTCGCCCGCGGCGACCTGTCGCGCAAGATCACGGTGGACGTGAAGGGCGAGATCCTGGAACTCAAAGACACCATCAACACGATGGTGGACCAGCTCAACGGGTTCGCCGCGGAAGTGACGCGCGTGGCGCGCGAAGTCGGTTCGGAAGGCAAGCTCGGCGGCCAGGCCGTCGTCCCCGGTGTCGCCGGTACGTGGGCCGACCTGACCGACTCGGTCAACTCGATGGCGTCCAACCTCACCACGCAGGTACGCAACATCGCCGAAGTCGCCACCGCGGTCGCGCGCGGCGACCTGTCGCGCAAGATCACGGTGGACGTGCGCGGCGAAATTCTCGAGCTGAAGGACACCATCAACACGATGGTGGACCAGCTCAACTCGTTCGCCTCCGAAGTGACGCGCGTCGCCCGCGAGGTCGGCACCGAAGGCAAGCTCGGCGGCCAGGCTCAGGTGCCTGGCGTTGCCGGCACCTGGAAGGACCTCACCGACAACGTCAACTTCATGGCCTCGAACCTGACGGCGCAGGTGCGCAACATTGCCGACGTTGCGACCGCCATCGCCGGCGGCGACCTGTCCAAGAAGATCACGGTGAACGTATCAGGCGAAATCCTTCAGCTGAAGGAAACGCTCAACACCATGGTCGACCAGCTCAACGCCTTTGCCGGCGAAGTGACGCGCGTCGCGCGCGAAGTCGGCACCGAGGGACGGCTCGGCGGCCAGGCCAACGTGCTCGGCGTCGCCGGCACCTGGAAGGACCTGACCGAGAGCGTCAACTCGATGGCGAGCAACCTCACCGCCCAGGTTCGCAACATCGCCGAGGTGACGACCGCGGTCGCCAATGGCGACCTTTCCAAGAAGATCACCGTGGACGTGCGCGGCGAAATTCTAGAACTGAAGGACACCGTCAACACGATGGTGGACCAGCTCAATGCGTTCGCCGGCGAAGTGACGCGCGTCGCGCGCGAAGTCGGCACCGAGGGCAAGCTCGGCGGACAGGCGCTGGTGCGCGGCGTCGCCGGCACCTGGAAGGATCTGACCGACAGCGTCAACTCGATGGCAAGCAACCTGACCGGCCAGGTCCGCAACATCGCCGAAGTCGCAACCGCCGTGGCCAAGGGCGACCTGTCCAAGAAGATCACGGTCAACGTATCAGGCGAAATCCTTCAGCTGAAGGAAACGCTGAATACCATGGTGGACCAGCTCAACGCGTTTGCCGGTGAAGTCACGCGCGTCGCGCGCGAGGTCGGCACCGACGGCAAGCTCGGCGGTCAGGCCCAGGTGACCGGCGTCGCCGGCACCTGGAAGGATTTGACGGATTCCGTGAACTCGATGGCGGGCAACCTCACGGCGCAGGTCCGCAACATCGCCGAAGTGGCGACCGCGATCGCCGGCGGCGACCTGTCGCGCAAGATCACGGTCGACGTGCGCGGCGAGATCCTGCAGCTCAAGGAAACGCTGAACACGATGGTCGACCAGCTCAATCGTTTCGCCGGCGAAGTGACCCGCGTGGCGCGCGAGGTCGGCACCGAGGGCAGGCTCGGCGGTCAGGCCAACGTGCCCGGCGTCGCCGGCACCTGGAAGGATCTCACCGACAACGTCAACTCGATGGCCGGCAACCTGACCGGCCAGGTCCGCAACATCGCCGAAGTGACGACGGCGGTCGCCAAGGGCGACCTGTCCAAGAAGATCACCGTCGACGTCAAGGGCGAAATCCTCGAGCTCAAGAACACCGTCAATACGATGGTCGATCAGCTCAATGCCTTTGCGTCGGAAGTCACGCGCGTGGCACGCGAAGTCGGTACCGAAGGCAAGCTCGGCGGTCAGGCCGAAGTGCCTGAAGTGGCCGGCACCTGGAAAGACCTCACCGACAACGTCAACTTCATGGCTTCGAACCTGACCGCACAGGTTCGCAACATCGCCGAGGTAGCGACCGCGATCGCCGGCGGCGACCTCTCCAAGAAGATCACGGTCGACGTGCGCGGCGAGATCCTGCTGCTGAAGGACACCCTGAACACGATGGTGGAGCAACTCCGCTCCTTCGCCGCCGAAGTGACGCGCGTGGCGCGCGAGGTCGGCACCGAGGGACGGCTCGGCGGCCAGGCCGTCGTGCCCGGCGTCGGCGGCACGTTCAAGGATCTGACCGACAACGTCAACCTCTTGGCCGCCAACCTCACCACGCAGGTCCGCAACATCGCCGAGGTCACGACCGCGGTGGCGCGCGGCGACCTCTCGCGCAAGATCACGGTCGACGTGAAGGGCGAAATCCTCGAACTGAAGAACACCATCAACACGATGGTCGATCAGCTCAACGCCTTTGCCGGCGAAGTGACGCGCGTGGCACGCGAGGTCGGCACCGAGGGCAAGCTCGGCGGCCAGGCGGAGGTTCCGGGCGTCGCCGGCACCTGGAAGGACCTCACCGACACCGTGAACTTCATGGCGGCCAACCTGACCGAACAGGTGCGCGGCATCGTCAAGGTGGTGACCGCGGTTGCCGACGGCGACCTGAAGCAGAACCTGACGGTGAAATCGAAGGGCGAAGTCGCGGCCCTCGCAGACACCATCAACAACATGACCGAGACGCTTGCGACGTTCGCCGACCAGGTCACCAGCGTGGCGCGCGAAGTCGGCGTCGAAGGCCGGCTCGGCGGCCAGGCCAACGTGCCAGGCGCCGCCGGCACCTGGAAGGACCTCACCGGCAACGTCAACCTGCTCGCCGCCAACCTGACCTCGCAGGTGCGTGCGATCGCCGAGGTCGCCACCGCGGTGACCAAGGGCGACCTGACCCGCTCGATCCAGGTCGATGCCCGCGGCGAAGTGGCCGAACTCAAAGACAACATCAACACGATGATCGGCAATCTCCGCCTCACCACCCAGGTCAACACCGAGCAGGACTGGCTGAAGACCAACCTCGCCCGCTTCACCAACATGCTGCAGGGACAGCGCGACCTCACCACCGTCGGCCGGCTGCTGCTGACCGAACTGGCGCCGCTGATCAACGCGCATATGGGCGTGATCTACCAGGTGACTAACCCGGAGACGCCCCAGTTGCGCCTGCTCTCGGCCTATGCGGGCGACGGCGCCAATCCCCACCCGCTGTTGGTTCAGTTCGGCGAGGGGCTGATCGGCCAGTGTGCGATGGACAAGCGCCAGCGGCTGGTGTCGGACATCCCGGACGACACCGCATCGATCAACTCGGCGCTGCTCCGCGTCATTCCGAAGAACCTCGTGGTGCTCCCGATCCTGTTCGAGAACCAGGTCAAGGCGGTGATCGAACTTTCGTCCGTCAGTTCGTTCACGACCTCGCAAATGACCTTCCTCGAACAGCTCACCGACAGCATCGGCATTGTGCTCAACAGTATCGAGGCCACGATGCAGACCGAAGGCCTGTTGATGCAATCCCAGCAGCTCGCCGGCGAATTGCAGACGCAGCAGAAGGAGTTGCAGCAGACCAACGAACAGCTCGAGCAGAAGGCCCAGCAGCTCGCCGAGCGCAACGTCGAGGTGGAGCGAAAGAACCAGGAAATCGAACAGGCGCGGCGCGCGCTCGAGGAAAAGGCGACAGAGCTTTCGCTGACGTCGAAATACAAGTCGGAATTCCTGGCCAACATGTCCCACGAGCTGCGCACGCCGCTCAACAGCATCCTGATCCTCGGCCAGCAGCTCACCGAAAATCCGGACGGCAACCTGTCCGCCAAGCAGGTCGAATTCGCCCGCACCATCCACGGCGCCGGCACCGACCTGCTCAACCTGATCAGCGACATCCTCGATCTGTCGAAGATCGAATCCGGCACTGTGACCGTCGATGCCGAGGAGATCCTGACCTCGAGCCTGCTTGAGACGGTCGGACGCCCGTTCCGCCACGAGGCCGAGAACCGCCAGCTTTCGTTCGGCGTCGAGGTCGACGAAAACCTTGCCCGCAGCATGGTCACCGACTCCAAGCGTCTGCAGCAGGTTTTGAAGAACCTGTTGTCGAACGCGTTCAAGTTCACCGCCGAGGGCGGCGTCAAGCTGACCGTATCGGCCGCCGTCGGCGGATGGAGCACCGAGCACCCGATCCTCAACCATGCGCCGGCCGTCGTCGCCTTCGAGGTGACCGACACCGGCATCGGAATCCCTCTCGAAAAGCAGAAGCTGATCTTCGAGGCGTTCCAGCAGGCGGACGCCGGCACCAGCCGGAAATACGGCGGCACCGGCCTCGGTCTTGCGATCAGCCGCGAACTGGCGAGCCTGCTCGGCGGCGAAATCCAACTGCGCAGCGCGCCCGGCAAAGGCAGCACCTTCGTGCTTTATCTGCCGCTGAAATATTCCGGACCCACGACCGCGCCTCGCACACCTTCCCTGTCGCCCTTCTCTCCTGCGCCGTCGCTGCAGGCCGCGGCGACGCAGGAGCGCGTCGTCGAGCAGTTGCCGGACGATCGGCTCGACCTCGAACCGGGAGATACCATCCTCCTCATCGTCGAGGACGATCCGCATTACGCGCGGGTGCTGATCGATCTCGCCCGCGACAAGGGCTTCAAGGTGCTGGTCGCCGGCCGAGGCGCCGAGGCGATCGAACTCGCCAAGCAGTTCCAGCCCGCGGCGGTTTCGCTGGATGTGTTCCTGCCTGACATGCTGGGCTGGACCGTGCTGAGCCAGCTCAAGCACAATCCGCTGACACGGCACATTCCGGTGCAGATCATCACGTTGGACGAAGACCGTCAGCACGCGCTGGCGCGCGGCGCGTTTTCCTTCGTCAACAAGCCGACCACCACCGAGGGCGTCAGCGAGGCGCTGTCGCAGATCAAGGAGTATGCCAAGCCGCGCCGCAAGCGCCTCTTGATCGTGGAAGACAACGCCGCCGAGCAGATGAGCATTCGGGAACTGCTCGGTCACGACGATATCGAGATCGTCACGTCGGATACCGGCGCCGGCGCGTTGTCGACGCTGCGCAACAGCCCATGCGATTGCGTCGTACTGGATCTGCGCCTGCCCGACATGACTGGCTTCGAGGTACTCGATAGGATCCGCGACGATGAATCGCTGTCGAACGTTCCGGTGGTCGTGTTCACCGGACGGGAACTTTCGGCCGAGGAAGATGCGGAACTTCACACCATGGCCAGAAGCATCGTGGTCAAGGGCGTGGAGTCGCCGGAACGTCTGCTCGACGAAACGTCGCTGTTCTTGCACCGAGTGATCACGGACTTGCCGGTCGAAAAGCAGAGGATGCTGGAGAAGCTGAACAGTTCCGATGAAGATCTCGTTGGCAAGACCGCGCTTCTGGTGGACGACGACGCCCGCAACATCTTTGCGCTCTCGAGCGTGCTGGAACGTCGCGGCATGAAGGTGCTGACCGCAACGACGGGCCACGAGGCCATTGCGCTGGTCGAATCCAATCCGAACATCTCAATCGTGCTGATGGATATCATGATGCCGCAAATGGACGGTTATCAGACCATTGGCGTGATCCGGGAAAATCCGTCCTTTGGCCGCCTGCCGATCATTGCGCTGACCGCCAAGGCGATGAAGGGTGATCGCGAAAAATGCCTGGAAGCCGGCGCTTCGGACTATCTGGCGAAACCCGTCAATACCGAGCAGTTGCTCCTCGCCATCCGAATGTGGCTACACCGTTGATTGGCAGATGATGGACCAAGAGAAAGTAAACATCCTTCTGGTGGACGATCAGCCGGCGAAGTTGCTCGCCTACGAAGTCATCCTGAAGGAACTCGGCGAGAATCTGGTCAAGGCCTCGTCGGGGCGCGAGGCGCTCGAGTTCCTGCTCAAGAACGACGTCGCCATCATCCTGGTCGACGTCTGCATGCCGGAACTCGACGGCTTCGAGCTCGCCGCCATGATCCGCGAACATCCCCGCTTCCAGAAAACGGCGATGATATTCATCTCCGCGATCCAGGTCAGCGACATCGACCGTCTGCGCGGCTACGAAATGGGCGCGGTCGACTATGTTCCGGTGCCGGTGGTGCCGGAAGTTCTGCGCGCCAAGATCAAGGTGTTCGCCGAACTCTATCGCAAGACCCGCCAGCTCGAACGGCTCAATGCCGAACTCGAAGACCGCGTCCGCGCCCGCACCGCGGAGCTCGAGGAATCGCACGCGCGCCTGCTGGAGAGCGAGCAGCGCCGCAGCCTTGCGATCGCCGCGGGCAGGATGGGATCGTGGGACTGGGACTGGGTCAATGGCGACTGGATGTGGGACGAGGGCCAGTTCCAGATTTTCGGGCTCGACCCCAAGACTTTCGCGGTGACCCCGACGAACGTCCAGACCTTCCTGCATCCTGACGACACCGAGGAACTGCACAAGGCTGTCGCCCAGTTCACGAAGGGTACCAAATCCTACGAGGGAGAGTTCCGGATCATACGCCCGGACGGCGAAGTGCGCTGGTGCGTCGGCACGGCGGCTGCCACCCTCGACAAGGCCGGTCACGTCGTGCGCGTCTCCGGCGTCACCGTCGATATCACCGAGCGCAAGCAGGCCGAGGAGCGGCAAAACCTGCTGGCGCGGGAAGTCGACCACCGCGCCAAGAACGCGCTGGCTCTCGCCCAATCCATCGTCCGGTTGACGCGCGGCGAAAACGTGAAGACCTATATTCGGTCGGTTGAAGGGCGGATCAACGCGCTGGCTCGCGTGCATACCGTGCTTTCCCTGTCGAGCTGGCAAGGCGCCGAGATAAGAAGGCTGATCGACGAGGAGCTCGCACCCTATTCGACCGGCGATCAGATCGCCCTGTCCGGTCCGGAGGTCCAACTCGAGCCTGCGACCGCCCAGACGGTGGCGCTGGCGCTGCACGAGCTCGTCACCAATTCGGCAAAGTATGGCGCGCTGTCGTCGCTGTCGGGGCGGCTGTCGGTGAACTGGGGAGACCAGGCAGGCGTGCTCAAGATCGTATGGGTGGAAACCGGCGGACCTCGGGTCGAGAAGCCCTTGTCACGCGGCTTCGGGACAAGAAGCGTGATCGCCAGCATCGAGTCGCAGCTCGGCGGCCAGGCTGAATTCGACTGGCGCCCCGAAGGTCTGGTTTGCGGGCTTTCGGTACCGTTGTCGTCCCGCCAGTCTACCCCTGACAAGGTCTCGCGCCTCGAGACCGCTGGCGCCAATGGCCTTCGACGCGCGGAGAGATAGGTCCGGCCGGTTGCCGAGCCTATCGCGCCTGACGGTTGAAGCATCTCCTCCGGCTGATATACCCGTAGTCAAGACCAGCGACCCGACGGACCGCCTCCTTGAAAAACCTGCTCACCGATGTACCCGGCGTTCGTGTCGGCCACGCCGACGACGAGGCCCTCGCCTCCGGCGTCACCGCGATCGTTTTTGACGCCCCCGCCACTGCATCCATCGACGTGCGCGGCGGAGGCCCCGGGACCCGCGAGGACGCCGCCCTCAAACCGGAAAGCACCGTGGAGGCGATCGACGGCATTGCGCTCTCCGGCGGCTCGGCCCATGGCCTCGATGCCGCAGGCGGCATCCAGGCCTGGCTGGCCGAACAGGGGCGTGGCTTTCGAATCCGCGAGGCGGTCATTCCGATCGTTCCGGGAGCGATCTGCTTCGATCTGCTCAATGGCGGCAACAAGGCATGGGGGCGCTTTCCGCCCTATCGCGATCTCGGCTATGCGGCTGCGCGCGCGGCCGGCGCCGATTTCGCGCTGGGCAGCGTCGGCGCCGGTCTCGGTGCGACCACCGCCAATCTCAAGGGCGGCCTTGGCTCGGCTTCAGCGCGAACCGAAGGCGGCGTCACGGTCGGCGCGCTTGCGGTGGTCAATGCGATCGGCAGCGTGACGGTCGGCGACGGACCGTGGTTCTGGGCGGCGCCGTTCGAAATCGGCAATGAGTTCGGCGGGCGCGGGTTGCCGCCTTCGTTCACGCCCGACATGCTGAAAGCCCGCCTCAAGGGCGGCCCCGCAGCGACGGCATTGGAAAACACCACGCTGGTGGTGGTCGTTACCGATGCCATGCTGACGAAAGCACAGGCCAGGCGGCTCGCGATGATCGCGCAGACCGGCATGGCCCGCGCGATCTATCCCGTGCATGCTCCGCTGGACGGCGACGTGGTGTTTGCCGCCGCGACCGGCATGAAGCCGGTCGATCCGCTGTTCGGGTTGACCGAACTCGGAATGGTCGCCGCCAACACGGTCGCGCGCGCGATTGCGCGCGGCGTCCATGGTGCGACCGCGCTACCCTTTCTGGGTGCGCTGCCGGCGTGGAGCGATCGTTTCGGCTAGGTCGCAGTCCGAAGGATCATCGCCGGGTCTCGTGTTCAAGCGCTGACCGAAAGCGACCCTGTGGCGGCAGACGAGATCGCCTGGGCCTGTCGCTGGATCATCTGCTCGATGAAATTGTAGGACGATGTCGCTGATCTGGACGAGCTTCCGCTCGCGGCCGTCGTCATCGTGACCTTCGATCCGTCCGCATAGGTCAGCGACGTCGTCACCGAACCGTCGCTGTTGGTGACGGATGTGGTGCTGGCGCCCTGCAGTGCCTGCGAGAAGGGATCGGAACCTGATCCGCTGGCATCGTTTGAGTCATCGCGGTGATTGTGGTGGCCCTTGGGCCTCAACGCCGACGCCAGTTCCTTGAGGCTCACCGAGCCGTCGCCGTCCTTGTCGAGCTTGCCGAACACGCTGTCGGCATTTTCGAGATTGGTGCCGCCGGCGCCCAGCGCCTTTTCGAATTCCGATTTGGTGATCTTGCCGTCGCCGTCGCCGTCGATCTGCGCGAGCAGATCCTTCAGTGCGCTGGAGCGGCTCCTGGATGCCGTCGTGGCGCCCGACGAGGACTGGCTCTGCGCATCGAGCAACGCGCTCATGGTCTCCGGTGATATCTGCGCACCACCGCCGCCGGATCCAGAACTTGAGCCGACCGATGTCTGCGCATTCGAAGACAGCAGATCGAACGGGCTCTTGGCGTTCTGGCTGACGCCGGTGGAATTCGCGGCCGACGACTTCGAAGACGTCAGCGCCTTGAGGGCATCGATGGCCGACGAAGCAGCGCCCAATGCAAGGAACATGGCAAGCCTCCAACAGCGCCGCACCGGTCGCGGCCGATAGCTCGTGCATATTCCTCAGCAAGCGCCGTGCCACGGTGAAAAGCCCAATAAAATCCAGCCTTCCCGCATCCGTAGCGATCCACGAAGCCCGGCAATAGATGCCCGCTCCGGCAGATTTTTCCGCCCACAGGACAGCTTTGGCGCCTGCATTGCCCCCGGCGATCCCGCATGTTACGCGGTGCCGTCCCACCCCTTATGAAGTTCTGGGAAAGCGCACATGTCTCAGCAATTTGCGTCACGTCCCCTCGTCATTGCCCCGTCGATCCTGGCGGCGGATTTCGCCAGGCTTGGCGAAGAGGTCCGCGCCGTCGATGCCGCCGGCGCCGACTGGATCCATCTCGACGTGATGGATGGACATTTCGTGCCGAACATTTCCTATGGTCCCGACGTGATCAAGGCGATGCGCCCGCACAGCAAGAAGATCTTCGACGCCCATCTGATGATCTCGCCCTGCGACGCCTATCTCGAAGCGTTTGCAAAAGCCGGCTGCGATCACATCACCGTCCACGCCGAGGCCGGCCCGCACCTGCATCGCTCGCTGCAGGCGATCCGCGCGCTCGGCAAGAAGGCCGGCGTCTCGCTCAACCCGGGCACGCCGGCGAGTGCGATCGAATACGTCATCGACCTGATCGACCTGGTGCTTGTCATGTCGGTCAACCCCGGCTTCGGCGGCCAGGCCTTCATCAAGTCCGCACTCGGCAAGATCAGCGACATCAGGGCGATGACCGCCGGACGCCCGATCGACATCGAGGTCGACGGCGGCGTCGGTCCTGATGTTTCAGGCCAACTCGCCGCTGCCGGCGCCAACGCGCTGGTGGCAGGCTCCGCGGTGTTCAAGGGCGGTACGATGGAATCCTACAAGGCCAACATCTCCGCGATCCGTGGCGCAGCGGCGCTGGCGCGCGGCGAAGCGATCTGACGGGATCGTCAGTTCCGAACCGTCTCGCGCCGGTGCCGCCAAGGCATGGATGAACGCGCCAGCGTGAGTTCCATGGTGCGGAAAGCGAGTGAGGGCCACCAAAGCTCCACTCTCTGGCCACAAAGCTTCATGCTCTGGCCATAAACGCGGGCCACGGTTCTCCCGCTCACCTGGGGACTGGGACATGATCAAGGCTTACATCACTGCTGCAATGCTTCTGGTACTGGCGCCTTCCGCCGCGCTTGCGCAGCGCGCGGGTGACGCCGCGCTGGGTGCGGTGGCCGGCGCCGTCGTGCTGGGGCCGGTCGGGGCAGTCGCCGGGGCTTTCGTCGGCTATACCGCCGGGCCTTCGATATCGCGGTCTTGGGGATTGGATCGATCGCGTTCATCACGGCACCGGAGGCAAGCCTCGAAGGACAGTGTGCGAGGCGCGAGGGCGGAAGCCATCGGCCCCGGCGACGCCGCACCCACCGCGAATGCGCGTGTAGCGACCTCCAGCAATGCGCCGCCACGCCGTGCCGCGCCTGCCAAACCTTCATTCCCGCCGGTGCAGACGCTCGACTGAGCGCGCTCGACGCCTGATGCGGCGCTACTTCCCGCCGCCGCTTTCCTGCGCCGGCGCGAGAGATGATCGCGGCGGCCGCACCACGGTCACCGTGCAGGCGGCTTCGGCCGCCACCTTGCCCGCGACGCTGCCGAGCAGCGTGCGCAGCATCGAATTCTGCCGCGCGCCCATCACGATGTGATCGACCTGGTTGACCCTGGTGAATTCCAGGATCGCCGAGGCGGGATCGATCGCTTCCAGCACGTGCACGGTGAGCCGGCTTTCATCCAGCCCCAGCGGTGACGCCCAGTGGCGAAGTGCGACCAGCCGGTCGATATGCTTGTTGTTGCCGTGCTCGTCGAGCGTCCTGTCGATGGTGATGCGGCCGAGCTTGAGCACGTTCAGGCAGGCGAGCCTTGCGGACGGCAGGGTTGCCAACAGCTGCGCCGCGGTCCTGCGCAGGCACTCGTTGAGTTCTCCCGACCCCTCCTCGGTATCGAGCGCAACCACGACAATCGGCCCCGAAGCCAGTTGGGCCGCGACATCCGATTTCGCTCTCGGCACCGCCACGCCCTGGTTGAAGCGGCGGCGCCACACCGTGCTAAGCGGATCGCGCTGCAGCCGCTCCGACCGCACCGTCAGCTTGACCTGCTCGGGATGGGCCAGTTCGAACGCGAGTTGGGAAGCCGTCGGATGCCGCCAAACCGGCTCGATCTCCAGGCAGCGCAGCACGATTTCCTGCAGCCATGGCGGATAGTCCGGCCGTAATTTGCGCGGCGGATAGGGATCGCGCCACAGCCGCCGCCGCATGCCGCGCAGTGTTTCGCTCTCGCCGAACGGCCGCAAGCCGGTGGTGAAGAAATACAGCAGCACGCCCAGCGAAAACAGATCGCTGCGCGGATCGTCGCGGACGCCGCGCAGGCGCTCCGGCGCCATGTACGGCGCCGTGCCATAGGGCAGACGGAATTCTTCCTGCAACAAGTCCGGCAATTGATTGTGATGCGACAAGCCATAATCGATCAGCACGCATTCGCCCGAGGGACGAAACATGATGCTGCTCGGCTTGACGTCGTGATGGATCACGTTCTGGCGGTGCAGGTCGGCCAGCGCGGTCGCGATCTTGCCGGCGATCACCCGCACCTCTTCATATGGCAGCGGCAGTTCGCCAAGCCGGCTCAGAAGCGTCTTGCCGGGAATCCGTTCCATGACGACATAGGCCTGTCGGTGGAAATCGCCGGTGCCGAAACAACCCGGCACGTGCGGACCGGCCAGCCGCGGCACGATCATCTGTTCCATCTCGAAGCTGACGATGGCCGCCGGGTCTTCGCCCTCGGAAACCCTGGGAATCTTCATCAGCAGCGGCACGGTGATGCCGGGATGGGTCACCGTCCACAGCGTCGCCATGCCGCCCTGGTGGACGCACTCCCCGATCTTGAAACCGTCCAGTTCCGCGCCGGGTTCGACTGAACGCTTCACCATCGCTTCATTTCCCCACGAGCAGGCGATCGGCCAGCCAATGCGGCAGCCCGTTGGCGCGGATCCGCTCCGCCGCCGCCTCCACGTCGTAAGGCACGCGGCAATAGGTGATCTCGCGAGACGTGGTGTCGAACATCGCAAACGCCGCCGCCGGGTTGCCGTCGCGCGGCTGCCCGACCGAGCCTAGAACCGCGAGCCAGCGCCGGCCGCCAAGCAGTTGCACCGGCAGATCGGATGTAGGGATGAAGTTCGTCATCTTCGCCGCCGACGACATCGAGTAGAGCGCCGGCATGTGGATGTGTCCGCAAAACGTGACATGGGCAGCGGTCGCCTCGATGCTGCGCGCGGCGTCCGAGGTACCGCTCACATAGTGCCACCGGGCGGGGTGAGAGGCTTCGGAATGCACGTACAGGCGATCGTCTTCCTGCCTCGTCAGCGGCAACTCCGCCAGAAAGCGCCGCTGCGGGGCGCTGAGCCTGCCGCGCGTCCATTCGATCGCAGCCTGGGCTGCGGCATTCATGCTTTCTGATGGCGTGCCGACGGCGCTATCGTGATTGCCCATGACGATCATGCCGCCGTCGGCAACGAGGTCCATCACGGTGTCGACCGCCCATTCCGGATCGGCGCCATAGCCCACGACGTCGCCGAGGCAGACGATCTTCTCCGCACCACGCGCCCGCGCAAAATCAAGGCACGCGCTGAACGCCTGCCGGTTGGCATGAATGTCCGCAAAGATGGCCAGCCGCACGCTCTCCTCCCGATCCATCATCGCGCCCGTGCGTGCGCGTGTATTGATGGATATCAAACAACAGGCCTCCTGCGGCGTGCAATCGGTCCAGTTGCCCCCTGCAGGCAGTCAGGCTGATCAGACCTGGCCGCGGGGCGATAATGCGATTCGAGCCCCTCGCTATCCTGAGCTGCGGGCTGGCTACCCGGACATCATTTCTCAGTTTACCCCAATGGCAGACACCCGGGGGAATAAGGCAGGGGTCCGAAAAGTGCCCAAGACGGACATCAACGGAGAGACCGGTGGCGCATTCATGGGGATTGCGCGCGTCCGTTCGTTCGCCACGGGGCCAATCCGAGCCGTTCGTTAAGAAATTCCAGGAACACTTTAACCTTGGGGGATCGTTGCCGGCCCGGCGGCAAAAGAGCCCACAGCGGATAACCTTCGCTTACCTGCACATCCAGTAGAAGTGGCTCCAGCGATCTGTTCCTGAGCGCCTTGGCAACCGCCAGCTCGCCCAAACGAACGATCCCCACGCCTTCCATGGCCAGCCTCAAAAGGACATCTGAACTGTCGGCGCTGACGGCACCGCCGACTTCGACAGCTACACGGCCGTTGTCACCATGAAACGTCCAGGTTGCCGGTTCGGGAATGCCGTTGAGAATCAAGCATCGATGGCGCGTGAGATCGGACGGTACAAGCGGGCGACCGTGGCGCGCGAGATACTCTGGACTGGCGCAGATAATCTGCGTCAGATCGACGATTTTGCAGGCTATCAGTGACGAGTCGGGAAGCTTTCCCGTTCGCATCGCAATGTCCACATTCTCTGCGACGAGATCGACCGCGCGATTCGTTACCAGGAAATCGATCGTTATCCGCGGATAGCGAGCCAAAAACTCCGATAACGCCGGACCAAAATGATCGCCGATCATGACTGGCGGTGCGTGCACCCGCAGGTGGCCGCGCGGTGACATGCGCGCTGAAGCGATCTCGGATTCCGCCGCCTCGATGGCCGCAAGGATCTCCCGCGAGCGCTTGAGATATGTCTCACCTTCTGCGGTAAGCGCCAGCCGCCGCGTCGTACGGTTGATCAACCGCACACCAAGACGTTGCTCCAATCGCAGAATAAGCTTTGACACTGCGGAGGGCGAAAGGCCAACGTCCTGAGCCGCCGCAGCAAAGCTGCCGCGTTCAATCACCCGCTCAAATACGCCCATTTCATTGGCAGCATTCGTCATAGGTGAATTCAATTCATGAGTGTTCCGAATTCATTGCTGATTGTTCGCGAACTGTAAAGGCCTATGACGGGCGGCGAAGCGGCATCGATGCGGTGCGTCGCGAAAGTATAGAAGGACCAACGGACATGGGCCCTCGAAACACCCTCCCACTTTTCGCGCTTTTGCTCGTGTTCTCGGCGGACGGTGCCTTCGCCCAGCAAACTGCTGACATCGATGGGGTAAAAGCTGCGAGCAAGGCTTTCTATGAAGCTGTGGTGG
The DNA here is from genome assembly GCA_036565985.1 of Bradyrhizobium sp. Taxonomy (GTDB): domain Bacteria; phylum Pseudomonadota; class Alphaproteobacteria; order Rhizobiales; family Xanthobacteraceae; genus Bradyrhizobium. The sequence continues at coordinate 7,293 of DATCXE010000035.1, read as the reverse complement.
TGGTCGATGACGGGACGGCGATGGAAAAGGTGTGGGCGCAAACTCCTTACGTGACCTATGTGGGGCCACGCAGCACCGCCATCATCGTTGGTTGGGAGGCTCAGAAGAAATACTGGTCCGAGTTCAACAAGCCGTTTTCGCAACGAACGGTCGCGCTGGTTGATGCTCATGTACGTGTTGTCGGGAATCTTGCCTGGGAAATCGGTTCCGAGAATGGGCTCGCCCAGATGAAAGACGGCAGTACCCGCAAGGTCGATTGGATAGTGACCAACGTCTACGAGAAAATCGACGGCCGCTGGCTGACGGTCTCCCATCATGTGCAGCCAAAGCCGCAGTGAGCGTCAACGATTGCAGGGGCATACGTTCAGGAGAAGTCGATGACGACGGATATTCCAAGTAGCGATAACGAGGCTGTCCGGCCGGGTTCGAAATCATTCTCGTCTCGGATTCCGTCCGTTGTGTTTGCACTGGCGGTGAGCGCGTGCGCTATCTATGCGGCGGCAAACGGCCCAATATTGTACAGCGCGGCGCAACACCTCAAGACCGAACAACTTCGACAGGAAGACAGGATATTCTGCGAAAAATTCAACATGCCGCCCGGCAGCGAAAGCTTCCGAACATGTGTCGTTCATCTGTCGGAAGTTAGAAGGCTGCATAGGGACCGAGTGGCGGCCGAGGCGGCCGGTGTACCCTGACGCAGCATCATTCTCACCCCATGATTCCGCTTGGGGTCATAGACGGACTCGCGCGCCGCTCGTCGTTCATGACCTTTTCGACGCGGGATACCCTCAAGGAAATCCCCGCTCTCGGGGGAGTAAGCAGGGATTCAGTGGTCTCGTCGAGAAGCCGCGATGAACGTCACGACACCGGAGCAGTCAGAGACTGACATCGCGGCCCCGGGGAAAAGGGCTTTACCTCACAGCTCGGACTACAGGAGGATCTTCAGCGCTTGCGCGGCGCTTCCAGGCCCTTGAGCAGCAGCGCGAGAACCGCATCGATCCGCGCCGGCGTACCGGGATCGCTCCATTCCTCGGCATGGCCGGGATGATGGAAGCGGCTCGTGGCATCGAAAATAGCGCGCGCGGTCACCTTCACGTCGGCGACATCGAACACACCCTGCTCCACGCCGTCGGAAAGGATCCCGGCGATCTGATCGACCAGGCAATCCTTATGGCAACTCACGGCCTTGCACGCCTCCCGGGCCAGCGTCAGATAGGTCGCAAACATCTCGGGATCGTCGCCAAGGCGCTCGTGCTTGATTGCAAACATCGTGCGCAGCCAGCGATCAAGCCGGGCGGGCGCCGGGCCCGAGGTCTCGGTAATCTTCAACAGCGGCGCGCAAAGACGGTCGAGCCAGCGCTTGGCCACCGCCTCGCGAAGCGAGGCCTTGCTCGGAAAATGACGGTAGACGCTGCCGTGGCTGACATCGAGCGCGCGGGCGACGTCCACCACGGTCGCTTTCGCAAGCCCATAACGACGCAGAACGTCCTCGGTTACCTCCATGATCCGTTCGGGGGTCAAAACCACGACTTCGTTCATGCGCGCACCTGCGAAACAATCGGACGGGTCGTCATTCTAGCCCCCTGACAGGTTAATGTTTCACCGGCTCCAGACGCTCGGCCTGCGCCGCCAAATGGCGTGCAACGCGCTGATCGAGCCAGCGCTGGATCTGTGCGGTCAGATGAATGAGTTGGGTAATCATAGCGTAGTCCTCTGCAAGTACCCGGCTCAAGCAACGAGCCCGGGTGACGCCCCGTACCGGCGACGCAATGGATATAGCATGTCTCGCTGACAGATTTCAATATCTGTCAGTCAATAATCCGTGAATGACCGACCTTGGCCAGCCTTTCCTGGGCCGGCGTCTGACCTACTGCTCGTCCTTGGGGGGCATTCGCGGCGGGAGCAGTGGCGTAAACGTTACCCCGTCGCCATCGCGGGGCGCCGCAAGCAATCCCCCGCCGGTCGAGGGATCCCCGCCTGAGGTGTCGAGGATCATGCTGGGCGTGATGTACTCCCGGGCCGCCTGGAGCACGCTGCCGCCGCCATCGCCAAAATCGGCGGCGCGACCGCCCTGCGGGCGGCCGGCGGCGATCTCGCTCACAGCCTTGTCGGTCTTTTGCGCAAGCCTGTCGCTATAGGGAATCCGGAACGCCCGGGGAACGCCGCTCGGCCGATTGCCTTCATCGAGGGTCTCGACCCAGAGATAGATCGAGCCCGGATCGCCCTCCAGCGAGTGCGGCTCCACGATCCGGGCCTGCAGCAGCTTGAAGCTTGCGGGCAGTCTGTCAATGCTGGCCCAGCCCAGCAGGCCGCGCGCACCGATAAAGCTTGCAATATAGAACGCGCTCGTCACCACCACGGCGACCGCCTTGGCGGACCACGGCAACCGCGCATAGACCAGCACGATCAGCAACAGCGCGCCAATCAGCGCGTAACTGAGCGAGAGCGTGAGGACGACCGATTGCAGGTTACTCACGGCGCGGCATCCTCACGCCGGTTTTCGGATCCAGATCCGCGCCGTTGGCACGGACGTTGCGGAACGTTTCCATCAGCGACTTCTGCCGCTGCTGAACGTCGACCACCTTGCCTTCGGCATCGATCCAGAACCGCAACGCGGTCTTTTCCTCACCGGTGTGATCGAGCGTCAGCCGGTTGTCGAAGACCACCTGCGCGGTGGGATTGAGCTTCTGGACTTTCACGCTCACCGTGACGGGCTGCCCGGTGGTCGCCTGAAAGTGAGAGATGTTGACGGTGTACTCGCCGGCGACGATGCCGCGCACGGTGACGATCTCCTCCCGGATCGGTGACGGAATCTTCTTGCCGTTGACGATGATGAAATCGTTGGCGCCGCCGCGGTCGTCGCGATCGAGCGTGAGGAAACCGGCTTCGCGGTGGCGGTACCAGGCGATGTTGCCGACGGGGTCCTGCACGAACAGATCGATGTCGTCGGGATGATTGTCCGGCCAGTCCATGGTGATGATGAACTCGGCCTTGGAGTCGATCTTGCCTTCCTTCGCGTCCGGCGACACCGCAAGCAGCGCCAGAAAGAACAGGAACGCGATCACCTGCAGCGCCTTGAACAGCATGACGCCGAGCGGATCGAAGGCCTCCTCGCGCGGATAGAGACCGTAGTCATCCATCATGGCGGCGTTCCGGGACGACATTCCCAGGTCGACTTTCCAATGCCGGCGTGACGTGCGTCTCGGTCAGCATGACGGTGTCGGAAAACACCCGCTGGGTGGCGGCATCGAGCATGTAATACTGGATTCTGACGAGGATGGAGCCGATCAGGCCCGCGAGCGTCGTGTACATGGCGATCGCCATGCCGTCGCTCATCAGGCCCATCGACGATTTCATGGCGACCTTGTCGGCCGCATCGAGCGTTGCGATCGGCGCCAGCATGATGATGAAGCCGATGATGGTGCCGAGCAGCCCGAGTTTCATCAGCGTATCGGATACGAATGCGCCGAACCCGTTGGAGCCGCGCAACCGGTCGGCCAGCGTCCGCAACAGCAGCGTCTGGTCGATCCGGCCTGTGGCCTGCGCTCTCGCCTTCTGTACGAGGCTTTTGATGTGATCCGCCACCAGCCCGCCCGGCAAGGCGCGCGCATCGTCGTCCAGTTCCCTCGCGCCGCCCGGGCCCGTCAGCATCGCGCGGCAGCGTCGCGTGATCGCGCCTTCTCTGGCGATCGCCCGCGTGCGCCAGAAGCAATGGAAGCAGGTGACGACATAGAGGACGGCAATGACGCTGGAAATGTAAGTGCGGTCCGAACTGACCATCAGATGGAGCAGTCCGTATCGCCACAGCAGGAACACGGCGAAGACCGACAGACCGGTGAAAATCATCCATAACAGGAGAACGCTGCGTTCCGGCGCATCTGCGCCTGACCATGCAGTCTCGGCGCCAGCCGTTGCACTCATGCTGCGTCAGCTCCCTTGAAAGGCGGCCTCGGCCCAAAGATCCCTGCGAAACCGTCCTTTTGCCTTGTTAGATCAGCGGTCATGCCAGCGTCCAAAGACATATGCCCAAGGGTGGTTGGGAAATTTTCCCGAGTGGGCCGCACCACCCCGCTTGCAATTGGCGCGAATTGGCGGTGCTGTTACGCTCGTCCGCACGTTCGGGAGTGATCGCATGCGCCTCGTGCTTCAGCTCGTCGCCCGCCTGTTCGTCATCGTCATCCTGTGCCTGGGAGCGGCAACCGTCTGGGCAACGATCGATGCCCACCGCAGCGTGGATCGTGCCACGGCAGCTTCCGCCGAACGTGTCTCGGTGGCGCTGGAAGCGCTCTACTGGCGCGAATTGCTGTTGCGCAGCAACAGAATGCGCGAGCAGCTGCTGCCGGTTCCGGACTGGCGCACCATCGAAACGATGGGGCTGATCTCGCCGGGCATCTGCGTCCGGTTTGAGCCCGCGGTCGCATTCGAGAAGCCGCTCTGCGGCCAGAGCAAGGGTGTCGGCCAATCTCCACCGCGCTGGTTCGCCGCCACCGTGCACAGGTTGCTTGGAGATCACGCAGCCGTCGTCCGGCCGATCAGCGCCCGCGCGGCTACCGCGGGCAACATCTCGGCCGCAGCCGATCCAACCGCCGCGATCGCGCTCGCCTGGCAGCACATTCTCGACAACATCCACGTTGCGCTGCTGATGGCAGTGGCGATCGCGCTGCTTGCCTCGCTTGCCATTGCCCATACGCTTGCGCCTGCGCAACGGATTGTCACCGCACTGCAGCGGATGGCGCGCGGGCAATACCTCACGCCCCTGCCCCGCTTCCGATCGATGGAGCTTGCCATGATCGGACAGGCCGTCGGCGATCTCGGCGACCGCCTCGCGCAGTCGATGGAGGAACGCGCCGCGCTGACCCGGCGCCTGCTCGAAATCCGCAGCGACGAGCGGCGGGCGCTTGCCCGTGAACTGCATGACGAATTCGGACAGAACCTGACGGCGATCCTGGCTTTCGCCAACACGATCGAGGCGAGCAGCGCGCAGGAACAGAACAACAGCGAGGCGGCGCAGGACGCGCGGATGATCTCGCAGGCCACTCATCGCATCATGGCCTGCCTGCGCGATACCTTGAAACGCCTGCGCCATCCACCCGCCGAGGAACTGGGCCTCGAGGCATGTCTTGTCGATCTCGTCGACAGCTGGCGCTCGCGGAATGCGACCCAGCCGATGATCCAGCTCGACCTCAAGGGCGATCTGGCCGACGTGCGTGGCGCGGTCGCCGCGACCGCCTACCGGGTCGCCCAGGAGTGCCTGACCAACTCCTTGCGGCACGGTTCGGCGCGGGAGATCGTGCTACGGATCGAGCGGCGTAGCGGCGCGGAAAACGCGCTGCTGGTCCATGTCGAGGATGATGGCGGCGGCGACGCGGCCAAGGTGGCCCGGTCTCCCGGCTTTGGCCTTATCGGCATTCGCGAGCGGGTCACCGCGCTCGGCGGCTCGCTGTCGATCGCGGATGCGAACCGCGGGTTGCGCGTGGCCGCCATGATTCCGCTCGCCGCCTGATGACCGCTTCACGGACCAGGGGGATTTCGATCCTGCTTGTCGACGACCATCCGGTGGTCCGGCAAGGCTACCGGCGCGTGCTGGAGCATCAGGATGATTTCGAGGTGGTCGCCGAGGCCGACAACGCCGCCGACGCCTACCGCGCGTTCAAGGCGCATGCGCCCGATGTCGTTGTCATGGATGTATCGATGCCGGGCGCCAGCGGGCTGGAGGCGATCCGGAACATTCGCACCCGCTCCTCCGACACGCGCATCCTCGTCTTCAGCATGCACAGCGAAGCGGCGCAGGTGAAGGCCGCCTTCCATGCGGGGGCGAACGGCTATGTCACGAAGGGCTCCGACCCCGGCGCGCTGATCCGGGCGATCCGTTCGGTTCTGCGTGGCGAACAGGCGATGAGCGACGACATCGCCCGCGTGCTGGCGCTGGAAAGCCTCGCGCCCGCAGGCTCGGTGCTCGATCAGCTCGGCGAGCGGGAAATCGAGGTTCTCAGGCAACTGGCCGGCGGCGCCACCACCGAGCAGATCGCCTCAAATCTCAATCTCAGCATGAAGACCGTCCAGAACTACCACTATCTGATCAAGACCAAGACCGGCATGCGCACCGACGCCCAGCTTGTCCGGCTGGCCGTGGAGTGCGGCCTCGCCGGAGCGCCGGGTTTTCCCGTCTCCACAGCCCTGTACGGGTGGCCTCCCCCGGCCGAATTTGCTAAAGCGCGGCGTAAAAACAAATCGGCACGGAGCGGCCTCGCGCCGACCCTGCCTGTCCGGAGTTTTCGATGATCCCCCGCTATACCCGCCCGGAAATGGCTTCCATCTGGGAGCCTCAGACCCGCTTCAAGATCTGGTTCGAGATCGAGGCGCATGCGGCTGATGCGCTGGCGGAACTTGGTGTCATCCCGAAGGAAGCGGCAAAGACGATCTGGGCCAAGGCGAAGGACGCCACCTTCGACGTGGCGCGGATCGACGAGATCGAGCGCGAGACCAAGCACGACGTCATCGCCTTCCTGACCCATCTGGCCGAAATCGTCGGCCCCGAGGCGCGCTTCGTCCACCAGGGCATGACCTCCTCCGACGTGCTCGACACCTGCCTCAACGTGCAGCTCACGCGCGCCGCGGACCTGTTGATATCGGATATCGACAAGGTTCTGGCGGCGCTGAAGAAGCGCGCCTTCGAGCACAAGATGACGCCGACCATCGGACGCTCCCATGGCATCCACGCCGAGCCGGTGACGTTCGGGCTCAAGCTCGCCTACGCCTACGCGGAGTTCTCCCGCGCCCGCGAGCGGCTCGTCGCCGCCCGCAAGGAGGTAGCGACCTGTGCGATCTCGGGCGCCGTCGGCACCTTCGCGCAGATCGACCCGCGCGTGGAGGAACATGTCGCCAGGGCGATGGGGCTGGTGCCCGAGCCGATCTCGACGCAAGTCATCCCGCGCGACCGCCATGCGATGTATTTTGCAACGCTCGGCGTGATCGCCTCCTCGGTCGAGCGGCTCTCGATCGAAATCCGCCATCTGCAGCGCACCGAGGTGCTGGAAGCCGAGGAGTTCTTCTCCGAGGGCCAGAAGGGTTCGTCGGCGATGCCGCACAAGCGCAATCCCGTCCTGTCGGAAAATCTCACCGGTCTCTCCCGCATGGTGCGCGCCTATGCGATGCCGGCGATGGAAAACGTGGCGCTCTGGCACGAGCGCGACATCTCGCATTCCTCCGCGGAGCGCATGATCGGGCCGGACGCCACCGTGACGCTCGATTTCGCGCTGGTGCGGCTTGCCGGCCTGATCGATAAGCTGCTGG
>DATCXE010000806.1:0-12834 GCA_036565985.1 Bradyrhizobium sp. | reverse complement strand
AGCGCGCGGACCGCGCCGGGCCGCGCCGCCGTTCGCAGGTCGCGCGACGTCCTGAACCTCAGGTGGCGCCGAAGCCTTTCGCCGAGTCGCAGGACGCCCGCACCGGAACCGTCGGCGTCTACGCCAACAGCACCTCGATCGCGACCAGGACCAACACGCCGCTGGTGAACATCCCGCAATCCATCACCGTCGTGACAAAGGATTACATCCGCGACCAGAGCTTTCAGAGCCTCACCGAGGTGACGCGTTACGTTCCAGGCGTTACGATCCATCAGGGCGAGGGCAATCGGGACGAGCTCGTCATCCGCGGCGTCGATTCCAGCGCCAACTTCTTCGTCAACGGATTCCGCGACGACGTCCAGTATTTCCGCGACCTCTACAACGCCCAGAGCGTGGAAATCCTGAAAGGACCTAGCGCGCTGACCTTTGGCCGAAGCGCCGGCGGTGGTCTGGTCAACCGCACGCTCAAGGAGGCCGACGGCACGCGGATCTATGAAGCGACCGGGCAGGTCGGCTCCTGGAACGACAAGCGCGTGACGCTGGACGCCGGCCAGGCGGTGAACGAGAACGTCGCAGTCCGCTTCAACGCGATGTACGAGAACAGCGACACCTTCCGTGACTACGGCCATCTCGAGCGCTACGGCATCAACCCGACCGTGACGCTGAAACCCGATGACAACACCAAGGTCAAGCTCAGTTACGAATTCTACCACGACTTCCGCCTCGCCGATCGCGGCAATCCCTCGCAGGGATTGCCGGGCGGTGCGACGCGTTTCAATCCGACGACGCCGTTCGCGCCGAACGGCAATCTCTCGACGTTCTTCGGCAGCCCGATCTACAACAGCGCCAAGGTCGAGGTGCAGACCGCCATGGCCGTCATCGAGCATGATTTCGGCAATGGCCTGACCGTGAGAAACGGCACGATCTATGCCGATTACAATCGCGGTTACCGCAACGTCTATCCGGGCGGCACCGGAGCGCCGGCGTCGGCCGGTGGCGGCGCGGTGACGCCGGATCAGACCCAGGTTTCGCTGAACGCCTATGAGAACTACACGCCGCGCGAAAACGCCTTCAACCAGACTGACTTCATCTACAAGACGGCGACCGGACCGGTGCAGCATACCGTGGCGTTCGGGACCGAGTTCGGCCGGCAGACCGGCCTCGGGCTTCGGAACAGCGGACAATTCCCTGCCAACGCAGGTCTGCCCTACGTCATCGTCAATCCGTTCAATCCGACCTATTTCGGCCCGGTTACCTTCAACCACATCGCAAGCGACGCCAACAGCAAGTACCGGCTCAACATTGCCTCGGGCTATGTCCAGGACCAGGTCGACGTAACGCGCTGGCTGCAATTGCTGGTCGGCGCGCGTTACGACAATTTCGACCTGACGGCGCGGGACGGAAATACCAGCATCAGGCGCGACAGGGTGGACGACTTCATCTCGCCGCGCGCCGCGGTGATCGTGAAGCCGATCGACAGCATGTCGTTGTACACGGCCTGGAGTGTGTCGTATCTGCCGGCCTCGGGCGATCAGTTCAGCGCATTGAATCCCAGCACCTTGATTCTCGAACCGCAGAGGTTCGAGAGCACCGAGGTGGGCGCGAAGTGGAACATCAATCCAAAGCTGCTGTTCACCGCGGCGGCCTATCAGCTGCTCCGTGCCAACGTTCCGATCAACGTCGGCGGCGGCCTGTCGATCCCCGGCGGCGCGCACACGGTCCGCGGCTTCGAGACCGCACTGACCGGCTATATCACGCCGGACTGGCAGGCCGTGCTCGGCTATGCCTATACCGACGCGCGCATCTCGAAGGATGTGACGGCGCCGGGCGTGAATCCGCCGATCGTCGCCGGCAATCGCGTCCAGCTCGTGCCCTACAACCAGGTCTCGCTGTGGAACAAGTACCAGATCGACCCGGTCTGGGCGGCTGCGCTCGGCATCATCTACTTCTCGGATTCCTTTGCTTCGTCCGATGACAGCGTGCGTCTGCCCGGCTTCGTCCGCTTCGATGCCGCCGTCTACGCCAGGATCAACGAGATGTGGCGCGTGCAGTTGAACGTGGAGAACCTGTTCAACAAGGGTTACTGGGCGACCGCCGATGGCAACAACAACATTTCGCCGGGACAGAGCAGAACGGTTCGACTCACTGCCCGTGCGGTCTTCTGAGGTCGTTCGTATCAGGCGGTCTGCCTGTCTGGTCGACCGGCTGACGCCTGGCACAACCATCGCGGAGATGCATCCCGCCGGGCCTGGCTCGCTTGCTGCTGCCCGGAGCGGGAGTATATTGCGCCGATGGCTGTCAGCTCCCCCGATCTGAAAGCGTTCCTGCTCGCCACGCCTTTCTTCGGCGGCCTCTCGGACGCAAGCCTCGAACTCCTGGTCTCGATGCTGGTCGAGTGTCGCTTCGACGCCGGTGCGACGGTGGTGACGGAAGGCGAGCCGGGGCGCTCGATGTACGTCGTTCACTCCGGCGAGCTTGTGGTGAGCAAGTCGGCGGATGCGGGTCGCGTCATTCGCATGGCGCGTCTCGAGCCCGGTGATTTCTTCGGCGAAATGACGCTCATCGAAATGCAGAACCGGTCGGCCACCGTCGTCGCGGAGAGCCCGACCGTGCTGTACGAGCTGACGGCCCGAAAACTCTATGAGTGCTACAAGGCCGATATCCAGGCGTATGTGATGGTGATGCAGAACATCAACCGCGAGCTTTGCCGGCGGCTCCGCCGCGCCGACCGTCGCATCGCCGAGCTGGAGCTGCTTCACGCAAGTCAATGACGCAGGTTTTCCGGCGTGAGCCCTGATTCCCGGCTTCCACGGGTCGGCGCCGGGCGATATGCTCGACCGGCGCAGGTACCTCTGTTGCGGGAGGAGATGGCGATGGCGTCAACTCTGATCGGCAAACAGGCCGTCGTGATCGGCGCTGGAATGGGCGGGCTTACGGCTGCGGGAGCGCTCGCCGACCGCTTCGATCAGGTGGTTGTCCTGGAGCGCGATGCCCTGGCCTCCGAACCCACCTATCGCGCGGGGACGCCGCAGGCGCGGCACGTACACGCGCTCCTGCTCAGCGGCCAGCGCGCCCTCGGCGAATTGTTTCCAGGCTTCGAGCAGGATCTCGCGGGGGCAGGCGCCGTGCCGCTCGCGGTGGGTCTCGATGTCCGGATTGAACGCCCTGATTTTGATCCCTTTCCGCAACGCGATCTCGGTTGGTTCAGTTACGCCGTGTCACGGCCGACACTTGAGCGCACGGTGCGACGGCGGGTGGAAAGCTGCGCAAATGTCACGTTGCGCCAGCGCTGCCGGGTGCAGAGAATCCTGTCCACATCAAATGGAGAGGCCGTTACCGGCGTAAGCTGGGCGAACGACAGCGGGGCGAACGAGACCATTGCGGCGGATCTCGTCGTCGACGCTTCCGGGCGCGGCGCCCTCACGCTCGATCTGCTGCAATCGATCGGCCGACCGCTGCCCGAGGAGACCGCGATCGGCATCGATCTCGGCTATGCCACATGCATCTTCGCTACCCCTGATGACGCGGCGACCGATTGGAAAGGGGTCATGACTTTCGGTCAGGCGCCCACGATCAGCCGCGGCGGCCTGATGCTGCCGCTTGAGGGCAATCGCTGGATGGCAACCATCGGCGGACGCCATGGCGACGTGCCGCCTGGCGACGCTGAGGGATTTCTGGCTTATGCCCAGGCACTTCGGACGCCGACGATCTACAATGCGATCGGCCGCGCCAGGCGCCTGGATGGTGTTGCGCGCTATGGCTTCCCCGAGAGCGTGCGACGACATTTCGAGCAAGTCGAGCAATTCCCACGCGGGCTTTTGCCGATCGCCGACGCAATCTGCCGGTTCAATCCGGTCTACGGCCAGGGCATGAGCGTGGCCGCGATGGAGGCATGCCTGCTCCGGAGGTTGCTCGACCGACCGGCGGAAGACGGCGATCCAATCGCCGCGCTGGCGCCTGCTTTCTTCGCTGAAGTGCAGGCGTTGATCGAGACGCCGTGGTCGGTGGCCATGCTCGATTTCGCGTTTCCCGATACTCGCGGGCAACGTCCGGCGGATTTCGAGACCACGCTCAGGTTCGGCAGGGCGCTAATGCAGCTCGCGGCAGAAGATCCTGATATCCACAGGTTGACCGCCGAAGTGCAACATCTGCTGAAGCCGCGCAGTGTATATCGCGATCCCAAACTGGTGCAGCGGGTGCTTGCGAAGATGGCCGAGGCGTGACCTTCACGTAACGGACGGGCGCGCATTCGCGCGACCCGTCGCTTTGAGCCCAGTGCAGTCCTACTGCTTCTCGATCCCGGCGTCCGCGATCAGCTTCTCCCAGAGCACCAGCTGCTCCTTCAGGAAGGCATCGAACTCTTCCGGCGTGCCTGAAAACGCTTCCATGCCGCGTTCGGCGAGCTGGTTCTTGATGTCGGGCCGTTCGATGATCTTGCGGATTTCCGCATTCAGCTTGACGACGATATCCTTGGGCATGTTGGCCGGGCCGAGATAGCCCTGCCACGACGTGATGTCGAAGCCCTTCACCGTGTTGTCCATGGTGGGCAGATGCGGCAACAGGGCCGAGGGCTTCTTGGTCGTGACGGCCAGCGCCTTCAGCGCCTTGGCGTTGACGTGGGGCAGGCCGGTCGGAACGTCGATGAACATCATGGAGACCCGGCCGGCGATCACGTCGGTCAGGGCCGGCGGCGAGCTCTTGTAGGGAACGTGCAGCAGGTCGATCCCGGCAAGGCGCGCAAACGTCGCGCCCGACACGCTCGCCGAGGAGCTGCCGCTGGCGTAGGAGTATTTGCCCGGCTCCTTCTTGGCCAGCGCGATCAGTTCGGCCACGGAGTTCACCGGAATGTCCGGATGGATCACCAGCATGAACGGCAGGTCGCCGGTCCGCGCGATCGGGGTGAAATCCTTGATCGGGTCGTAGCTCATGGTCTTCAGCAAATACGGATTTGCCGAATGCGTCGTGTTGGTGGTCACGAACAGCGTGTAACCGTCAGGCGCGGAGCGCGCCACATAGCTCGCCGCGATCGAGCCGTTGGCGCCTGCCTTGTTCTCGATCACCGTGGTGACGCCGAGCGCCGTGCCGAGCTCCTTGCCGATCAGGCGCGTCGTGGTGTCGGTGCCGCTGCCGGCGGCGAAAGGCAGCACCAGCGTGACGTTGCGGTTCGGGTAGGGGGCCTGCGCGGATGCCGTGGCGACGAGTGCAAACATCAGAGGGGCGGCCGCGGCGAGGTGGCGGTACCGCTTCAAAGTCGTGAACATATAGTCGTTTCCTCAACTGTCTTATGAACGATTGGCCGGCAAGCTAGCCTGCCCGGGATCAAAGTGGAAGCCGGTAAGACGCTACGCCGTGCGCCGCTGAACCGGGGCCTTTTGCGGCTGGGTCCCGGCTCTGCGGAGCAGCGCTGAAGAAGCGCTGCGCCGCGTCCGGGACACGTCGATCAATCAGGTCTTTGCCGAGGTCCGGCGCGATGCGACGACAGGAATACCATCTTCGGTAGATGGGCGCGGAGCACCGGCCAGTCGCGCTTCAGATGCGGCGAGGCGAACGGCAGCAGGATCGGAAAGGTGCCGATCGTAGGCAGGACAATGTCGGCGGCGGCACGTGGCCGGCGGCATGGCGCGCCAGCTCTGATTCGATCGGAACCGCAGCTCCGGGGCGAAATCTTCTGCCGCACGACAAGTCCCGTGTGTGCAATGCTACAGTGCCGCAGGCTTGTTCTTGTGATGACGTGGGAGTGCCGGCGATGGGCGTGGAATTGTTGAATGTCAGGGGTCTTGAGAAATTGGACCTGCAGGCGCCGGTGGTGATGGTGAACCTGATGCGTTTCCGCGAGCGTTCGCTCGACGGCGACGGATCGGGCTGGGATGCTTATTTGCGCTACAGCGCGCTCACCGTGCCGATGATCAAGGCGCGCGGCGGCACGCTGTTGTGGACCGGCGACGCCAGAACGGTCGCGCTCGGACGGCAGGACGGCAATCAATGGGACTATCTGGCGCTGGTGTATTATCCGACGGTGTCAGTCTTCATCGACATGATGACGTCGGAAGATTACGAGAGCCGCTGCGACACCCACCGCACCAACGGCTGTGCCGAACACGTGATCATCGCGACGAAGGAGGCCTACAGCAAGTTCAAGATGGGGTGAGATTGGGCGCGCACCAGCATTCACCGCCCGTCATGCTCCGCGAAGGCGGAGCATCCAGTACGCCGCGGCTTCTCGGTTCGATCCGCGGTCTCTGGAATACTGGATCACCCGCCTGCGCGGGTGACGACAGCTTACTTGATGGCAAAAGACGTGCCTCTTAAAACTTCCTCACCAGGTCCGGGGTGATCTCGCCGATCGAGCGGATGCCGAGCAGCGCGAGGTCGCGGTCGATTTCGGCCTGCAGCAGCGTGATCGCGCGCTGCACGCCGGCCTCGCCGCCGGCGATCGCGGCATAGAGGAAGGGGCGGCCGACCCAGACGAAGTGCGCGCCGAGCGCCAGCGCCTTGATGACGTCGGTGCCACGTCGGATGCCGCCGTCGACCATGACGGTCATGCCCCCGGCAACGGCGGCGATCTCCGGCAGCGTGCGCAGGCCCGACATCGTGTAGTCGAGCTGGCGGCCGCCATGGTTGGAGAGCATCACGCCGTCGACGCCGCTTTCGCGCGCAATCCTGGCGTCCGCGGGCGAAACCAGTCCCTTGACGACGAGTTTGCCTTTCCACTTCTTGCGGATCAGTTCGACGTGCTTCCAGGCGAGTTGGTCGCGGTGGCCGATATTGCGCATCAGGTTTTTTGCCAGCACCGGCGGGCCGCGCTTTGCGTCCATGTTCTCGAAATGCGGCATGCCGAAATTCTTCACGGTCCGCGCCCAGGTGCCGAACAGCCAGTGCGGATGCGTCACCGTATCCCAGAACACGCGCGGCGTGATCGCGAGCGGCACCTGAAAGCCGTTGCGGATGTTGTTCTCGCGGTTGGGCGGCACCGGCACGTCGGCGGTAACGACGAAGGTGTCGTAGCCGGCGGCGGCGACCCGGTCGACCAGCGGCTCGATCCGTTCCGGCAGGCCGGCGAGATAGGCCTGGTACCACGCGGCGTTGTTCTCGCGCCGCACGTCCTCCAGCGTGATCAGCGACGACGCGCTGAGGATCATCGGCACGTTGGTTTCGGCCGCCGCCCGCGTCAGCACGATGTCGCCGCGATAGGCGCACAGCGCAGAGGAGCCCATCGGCGGAATGCCGAACGGCGAGGCATAGGTCTTGCCGAACAGCGTCGTTGCCTGGTCGCGGCCGGAGACGTCGTTGAGCACGCGCGGCACGAAGCCGTATTCGTCGAAGGCTTTCCGGTTGTCGCGCACGGCAGCATCCGTCTCGGCGCCGCCGGAGATATAGCCGTAGAGGAATTTCGGAATCCGGCGCCGCGCGGTTGCCTCGAAATCGTCGAGCGTGAGATATTTCTGCAGGGCGCGTGGCACTGCGCTCTCGGCGCGGGTCACAGTAGCGGGCGGGGCGGTGGTCACTGCGGCTGGCTTGTCGAGCACGTCGGGCGTTTCCGTTATTCTTGGTTCTTGATTGAGGCTACCGTCTGGCGGGCGCGGCTGGCGGGCTACTGCCGAATTTGCTGCTGTTGATGGACTGGCTGAGCTCGCCGAACATCTTGCGGGTGTCGGCGATGACAGAGCTGGACTTCTTGTTGAAACTCTCGATCAGTTCGCGCAGCGAGATCACGGTCGGCAGCAACTCGCCGCCGTATTTGTCGCTGGCGAGGCCACCCAGAAAATCTTTGGTCTTGTCCAGCGCGCCGTCGACGGCGGCGACGCCGTCTTCGGCGGTCGAGATGATGCTGGTGATCCTCGCGCCGTTGCCGGACAGCGAAGCGGTAAAGCTTTCGAAGTTCCGCAATGTATCCTTCACCGCCGCCTCGTTGTCGGAGATCACCTTGTCGACGTTGCGCAGCGCCACGCGGATCTTTTCCTGGGTGTTGAGCGTCCCGAAGGGATCGGCGGTCAGTTCGGGAATGCCGTCCGCGCCCTTTCGCGGCGGCGGCGCCTCGTCGGAGCCGCCGGTGAGCGAGATCGCGGCGATGCCCGTCAGCCCCTGGAACTCGAGGCCGACCTGCGTGTCGCTCTTTACGGGTGTGTTGCCGTCGATCATCGCGAGCGCCACGACGCGGCGGGGATGGTCGAGCTTCAGCGACACCACTTCGCCGACCCTGATGCCGGAGAAATTGACGCTGCCGCCCTTGCGCAGTCCGGAGGCCGAACCCTCGAAGATCACGCGGAACGGCACCTGCTGATTGATGCCGGCGAGCCTCTGGTAGGTGAGGAACGCGCCGAGCGACCCGGCAATCAGGGCCAGGGTCAAGGTGCCGATCATCAGATTGCTGGCGCGCGCTCTCATCTAAAACCTTGCAAAGCAGGCTCAACAGATAGCGGATTTGCCGCGGCGAGTCACCGCGCCCGGCTACGGGGAATCAGGGGTGCAAGGGGCGGGATTTCAAGGGTCGGGATTTCAAGGGTGGCGATTATTGCCCTTCCTCGGAAGCAGGCACTGGCACAGCCTGCCGGCATGTCCGGCGTGGGGACCAGTGCCTTTGCGTGCTGTTCTTATTTATCCGTCGGGCCGTAAGCCGAGACCAGACTCATGTAAGCTTGAACGTCCTCGCCGGTCATATTTAATGAGCGGCTACACGGTTCGATGGCTTCCTTGTATTGACGGAGGTGCAGGTGTGCAACGCAGAGAAGCCGCGCTGTGATGTTGTCCTGCAGGACGGCCAGATTTGTATGGTCGCCGTCGAACCGGTCTGACCAGATGTCGCGGGCGGTCTGAAGATCTGTCAGCCATACGTTGACTCGCACCTGGTCCCCGTTGCGCCTTACCGCGCCCTGTACGGCCCAGCGGATGCCGAGATCCGTCCCGAACTGCTTCAGATCGATCGACCTGTTCCTGTAGCTAAAGGCGGCGTCGCGTCCAATGACGAAGGTGGCAGGCGTTCGCGCGAGATCGGTCGTCAAATTTGTGGTGATGACGTCGGCAAGGTAGTCCTGCTCCGGATCGTTGTTGAGGTTGACGAAGGGCAACACGACGAGAGAGAGACGAGGCGCGACCTCGGACCTGACTGTCGGTTGTTCCTGGACCGTTTGAACTTCCCGAACGACGTCGGCACGGACCGTCTTGCGGACGTTCCAATCGCCGGCAAGGACGCCGGCAATTGCGCCGATGGCGGCGACCGACGCCAGCGCCCCGCCGGCGAGCTTCAAACGACCGCCGAGGTGATGACGCAGCCAGCCATCGGATTGTTCTGTCAGGGCATCCGGGACCACCGCGGTTCCCGGGCGCCCAACCTCATCGCGTACAGCGCCCACGAAACGAACGCCCTTTCGTGGAAATGTCTTGATAAGACGCTGTTGCTCGCCGGAGTCGCCGATCGCGCGTCGGACGGCGTTCAGCCGGGTCGTCAGCGCCGCATCGGACACGATCCGGCCATTCCAGATCGCGTTTACGAGATCGTCCTTGCTGACAACCCGATCCCTGCTGCGGATCAAATATTCGAGCAGATCGAGGACCTGTGGTGTCGTGGGCACAACATCGGGCCCGCGCCGCAACTCGCGCCGGTCGGTGTCCAACGCACAGTCCTCGAAGAAATAGCGCATGGCACCATTCCCCAGGCTTGCGCTCTATCCCACGAGCGCGCGGCAGCAATCGTCCGGCGAGAATAAGCCTTCGGTAAGGGAAATGTAAGCCTCCAGTTAAGCGCGCCGGCGCGTCTTGCGGCACCCTTGCATGGTGAAACAGTCCAGACAGGACACCGCCATGAGTACGATACACGGGATTACCGAGTTGGGACCGGCAACGGCAAAGCGGCAGGTTTACAGTCCTTTCGAAGCATATTGGAATGCATTTCTGGAGTGGCGCAAGCGTGACAGGCTGCGTGCCCGATTGTGTCACCTGACGGACAGCGAGCTTGCGGACATCGGTATCACGCGGTGTGAGATCGATTACGTTACGTCGCACCGGGATGTCGACCCGCGAGGCATCCCATCCGCGAGCTGAGCCCGCTTGAACTCGGACATCTGCCGTTTATGATTTCACGCCCTGGGCAGTTTGAGGCTTTCGCGAGGCCACAAACACCCCGGTCAGCACCAGTGCGAAGCCGATGAAGTGGAACGTTTGCGGGTGCTCGCCGAGGAAGATGATCGACATCACGGTGCCGAATACCGGCACCACGTGGAAGAACGGCGCGGCGCGGTTGGCCCCGATCAGCTGTACGCCGCGATTGAAGCAGAGATAGGCGAGAGTGGAGGGAAACAGCGCGACGTAGAACAGCGTGAGCAAGTTCGCGGTATCGATCCGCATCAGCGGCCGCGTGAACAGTTCCCAGATGAACAAGGGGATCAGGCAAGCTGCCCCGACGCCGAAGGTGAACGCGACGAACGACAGGCCATGAATGTTTGGCCGCTTCAGCGACAGCACCGAGTAGAGTCCGAAGATCACCAGCGCCACGATGAAGATCAGGTCGCCCCGGTTGAACTCGATGTTCGAAAGCTTGGTGAGGTCGCCATGCATCAGGATGACGAGTACGCCGGCCATCGACAGCATGACGCCCGCGGCCTGCGCCAGCGTCAGCCGCACGCCGAGCAGCGCCAGCGACCACACCGCGACGACCAGCGGCGCGGCCGACTGCAAGAGCAGCGTGTTGAGCGCCTGGGTGTGCTCCAGCGCCCAGTATTGCAGGGTGTTGAACGCGCCGATGCCGGTGATCGAGAGCACGATCATGATGCCGAGGCGACCGCGAATCGCGGCCCAGTCGCGCACCAGGTATTTCCAGGCAAACGGCAGGATGATCAGGAACGCGAACGACCAGCGCAGGAACGAAAGCGTGACCGGCGCGATGTGGCCGGCGGCCAGCCGCCCGACGATGGCATTGCCGGCCCAGCACAGCGCCGTGATGCTGAGCAGCAGATAGGGCTGGTTGGCGATCCAGTTTGCATATGGCGCGGAAGTGGTGGGTTTGGAAGCCGACATTCGAGGTCCATAGCGTTTTCGAGCGAAAGCCTGCCCCGGACTTGATCCGGGTGGACACCGGTTCGCGTGAAGAAACGCGTCAAACAATGTCTGGGCCCGGTTCATGGCGCCGTGGCCCGCCCGGCGAGGGCCCGCCGGGCCGGAGATGTAGCCCGGCCGCTGTCACAGACACGGATTTGACCGGTTCATCAATGACGCAGACGCATCGCCCCCATGCGCGCCGGCGTAGCCCCTTGTTTGATGTTGCAAAGACGATTGCGAATATGCAATCTAAGGACGATCAATTTATATAACCCAACCTCGGTTTGTTTTCGGGATACGCCGCGGTTGGTCTGGTCCAGTTTGATTTGAGTTATCGAGCGATCGTTCGATCGATTGGGACCACGGCAGGCAGCGGCGCATTCAGCGGCCGGGTTTGTCCGTGAGATCGAATTTTGCAAACGGGTGGGTCATTCCTTTGGACAAGCCATCGCCGGCCGACGAGGCCGAAGCGGAAACGCGTCAGGCGTTTGCCGTTCGCGCCAATTCCATTCTGGCATTCATCGAGTGCGACGAGGAGTTGCGCCCGAAATTGCGTGAGGCAATCGTCGAGGCGATGCTGTGGGCGCAGACGCAGCCCCGGCTTTCCGCATAGTCACGCATTTCGCAAGGCGCCTCGGGAGGTCCGGCTCACGCCGTCAGCGGCCGTGCGATCGCGTCGGCCGCCTTCACGGCGTCATCGGGAGCGAGTTCGACCTGCAGGCCGCGCTGGCCGCCATTGAGGAACACGCTGGCATGGCTGAGAGCGGCCGTCTCGATCGCGACCGGCACGCGCTTCTTCTGGCCGAACGGGCTGATGCCGCCGACATGGTAGCCGGTCAGGCGTTCGGCATCGGCCGGGCGCATCATTTTGGCGGCCTTGCCGCCGAAGGCGCCGGCGAGTTTTTTCATGCTGACTTCACAGTCTGAGGGCACCACGGCGCAGACCGGCTTGCCGTCGACCTCGGCCATCAGCGTCTTGAGCACGCGCGCAGGCGGCACGCCGAGCGCCTCCGCCGCCTGCAGCCCGATGCTCGCCGCATCCGGATCGTAGTCATAGGCATGCAGGGTGAATTTCACGCCAAGCTTTTCCAGCGCCTGGGTCGCACGGGTGGTTTTCGACATGGCCCTTCCGTCATTGCTGGATGTTAATGCGCCCGCTCCGGGGTGGATACAAATATTCCGGGGATATCAATGGGTTGGGGCTGTTCTAAGGCCCCCCTGAAGCCGCCTTCTTGCTTGCCTAGAGCACCCTCTTCCTTTATCCGGTGGGGCATGCCTCGCATGCGAACGGCCCCGGCCGTAATTTTGGCTGGGCAGGCTAGCGCATGATCCGGAAAAGTGGAGACCAGTTTTCGGGTGAGGTCATGCTGGGACCATCAGTTTTGCAGGGAATAGCTTAGAAATGGCCAATGTTGTCGTCGTCGGCGCCCAGTGGGGCGACGAAGGGAAGGGCAAGATCGTCGACTGGCTGTCGGAGCAGGCCGATATCGTCGTGCGCTTCCAGGGCGGCCACAATGCCGGCCATACGCTCGTCATCAACGGCGAAACCTACAAGCTGGCGCTGCTGCCCTCCGGCGTGCTGCGGCCGTCGAAGCTCGCCGTCATCGGCAATGGCGTGGTGTTCGACCCGCAGGCCTTCCTCGACGAAGTCGCAAGACTGAAGGGCCAGGGCGTCGCCATCAGCCCGGAAAACCTGCGCATCGCCGAGAACGTCACGCTGATTCTGCCGCTGCACCGCGAGCTCGATGCGCTGCGCGAATCATCCAATGCCAGCACCGCGATCGGCACCACACGCCGAGGCAT
>DATCXE010000801.1:0-6535 GCA_036565985.1 Bradyrhizobium sp. | reverse complement strand
GCGGCTGCGCTCGGCGATTCTCGGCGGTATCGGCATCGGCCTGATCGAGGGCGGCGGGCCCGGCGAAAATGTCGCCGCAGCGCTGGAGGCGCCGTCGCTGGAGGACGTCACCGATCCGGTCGGGCGGACGTTTCGTGCCTTTGCCCAACAGACCCGCTCCGACCGCCGCGCGCTCGCCGCCTGCCTGCGCGGATCGCGCCGCCTGATGACGCGAGAGGAAGCCGCCGACATCGGCGTGCCGGTCCTGATCGCAGTCGGCACCAAGGACGAAATCGCGGGTTCGGCGCAGGCGCTTGGAAAAATCATCCCGGGCGCCGAGGTGCTCGATATCCCGAACCGCGATCACATGCGCGCGGTCGGCGACAAGGTCTACAAGGCTGGCGTCACCGACTTCCTGTCACGGCGGCAGTGAGCGGCCGTGCACGGCGTTCTCGCCAGTGAACAGTCTGATCGCTGCGATCAGCACCACCGTGGTCGCAAGCCACGCTATCCGCGCGCCGTAGCGATCGTGCGGGCCGGAGATGACGGCGCAGATGAAGGCGTTGCCGAGCACCGCTAGCGAGACCGTCCCGGCGAGCAGGGTGATGTGATCGAGCCGTCGGCGGACGAGTCCGTGGCCGAACAGCATTGCGGCCAGCAGCATCGAGCCGAGCGCGACGGGGACGTGGATGTAGTTGATCGCGGTGAAGTCGAAATGCCAGCGTTGCTGCTGTGCCGCGCGCATCGGCTTTACCTGAGTCGGAATATAGCGCTCGATGATGCCGTAGGTGTGGCCAAGCCAGCCATCGGTGCCTTCGCCGGTCGCGACCTGGACCAGTTGCAGCGCGGTGCCGGTGACCGCCGCCCGGGCCTGCCAGGCCGGATATTCGGCAAGCGAGCGCAGCACGATAAAGCTCATCTCGCCGTTCATTCCCTTGAAGCGGCCGAGCGTGTTGAACATGCTGTTGCCCCACAGGAACTGGTCGGCCGTGGCTGGAAGCTGATCGCGATAGGGGCACAGTTTCAACTTCTGCTGCGGGCAATGGTCCCGCAGGTATTGCGCGACGATGCCATCCTGCAGCATCCGTCCGAACGCGACGCCGTAACCGCCGGGCGTCCACGCCAATTGTCCCGATAACGCGAAGTTCGTGGACAGCAATATCGCGGCGCCAGCCACGATTGTCAGGCTGCCCTGCGCCAGCCCGGCAACGGAAATCCGTCCATGCAGGAAAGGGAGCGCGATCCAGCCGACGCAACACAGTCCGAGCAGCACGCCAAGCGTCGCGCTGTGCGACGATGCGGCGAACGCCGTCAATGCGAACAGCAGGCATTTCTCCGGGGTCGAGGTCTTGTCGCCACACGTGGTCAGGATGAAGAGCGCCAGCACGGACAGCCCGGCGAAGATGTCGGTCAGGAGTATGCTCGCAAGCCAGGGCAGCGAGGTGGTTACACTCAACGCCAGGCCGATGCCCAGCAGCCGCAACGGCTGGTTCATGCCCAGCACGCGCAGCGTCAGTTGCAGGATCCACAGCGTTGCCAGCGCCTGGAGCCCGAGATTGATCCAGAAGCTCGAATTTTCACCAAAATGGAGATAAAGGCCGAACGCCGTGGAGCGGCTCGGCACCAGGTAGCCTTCATACCACCGCGCCAGATAGCCGCCGGTATCCCATTGGAGCAGGGGGTAGCCATTCCACAGGGCAGGGGCCAGCAACATCAACGGAATGGCGATGGCGGCGACCCAGGCCGCGCGCGCGTCCGCGACCCGCGCGCTCAAGGTTTGCGTGCTGATGTGACTTCCCCCCATCAGGCCCAGCATCCGGGAACAGGAGGCCGGCCGAAATTCACCAATAGTCGGACCTCAAATGGCTTGATTTCCGCAATTCGCTGACCAACTTGAACAGACCCGAGGGGCCACCGGGGGATCATATGCCGGGCGCCTGCCCCGGGACAGAATTCGGCCCGCCGTGCTATAATATCCATCAAACGAGCGAAATCGCGGGCGAAAAACGAGAGAACACCGATGGCAGTGCATCAGGTCAATCCGCAGGGTTCGAAACTGGCCGCGCTCGATCCGATCTGGGATCGCGTGCGAAACGAGGCTGAGGACATCGTCCGCCGCGAGCCCGAATTGGCCTCCTTCATCTATTCGACCGTGCTGCATCACGATCGGCTGGAAGATTCGGTGATCCATCGGATCGCCGAGCGGCTCGATCATTCGGCACTCTCGGGCGATCTGATTCGCCAGACCTATGACGAGGCGCTGCGCGACGATCCCGATCTCGGCAACGCGTTCCGCGCCGACCTGGTCGCCGTCTACGACCGCGATCCCGCAACTTCGCGCTTCATCGATCCGTTGCTCTACTTCAAGGGTTTCCATGCCCTGCAGACCCATCGGCTGGCGCACTGGCTGTACAAGAAGGGCCGCAAGGATTTTGCCTATTATCTGCAGAGCCGCTCATCGGCGGTATTTCAGACCGACATCAATCCCGCCGCTGTGATCGGCCGCGGCATTTTCCTCGATCATGCGACCGGCTTCGTCTGCGGCGAGACTGCTGTCATCGAGGACGACGTTTCGATCCTGCACGGTGTCACGCTCGGCGGCACCGGCAAGGAGAACGAGGACCGTCATCCGAAGATTCGTCATGGCGTGCTGATCGGGGCGGGCGCAAAGATTCTCGGCAATATCGAGATCGGCCATTGCGCGCGGATCGCCGCGGGCTCGGTGGTGGTCAAGCCGGTGCCGCACAATGTCACCGTGGCAGGCGTTCCGGCCAAGATTGTCGGCGAGGCTGGCTGCGCGGAGCCTTCGCGCACCATGGATCAGATGCTCAACGCGATCGGGCTTTGATTTTCCACTGTTTTCTGCCGCTATCTTTGTGAACTTACGGCTGGCGGACAGGATCATCTCGTCCTAAAAACCTCCCGGAAAAACTTTGATCCGATTGGAGACTACCGTGGACGTTCAGGAAGTCAGGAAGCTCGACGCCTATCTCAAGCGCGTATTCGGCAATCCCAAGATCCGCGTCGTGCCCCGCCCGAAGAAGGACGACTCTGCCGAGGTCTATATCGGCGAAGAGTTCATCGGCGTGTTGTTCGTCGATGACGAGGACGACGATCGTTCCTTCCAGTTCCAGATGGCAATTCTCGAGGAAGATCTGGCTGACGTCGGATAGGTGCGCGCGGTGCGCCTCAGCAACATCAAACCCTCATGGTGAGGAGGCGCGAAGCGCCGTCTCGAACCATGGGGCCCCGCTGGTGCAATTCATCCTTCGAGAGGCCGCTGCGCGGCTCCTCAGGATGAGGTCCAAACTTTGCTGCGAAAGCAGGCACTAACCCTTCGGTCCCTGCATCTGCGCCGTCAGCCGGTTGATTGCGTTCGCAACGTCGCGCCATTGCGCGAGCCAGCTCCGTGGAAAGCGAAACGTCAGGTCGGCGCCGTCGATGCGGGTCTCGCTCAGGCACATGCCGGGCGTGAGGCCATCGCGCGTGCAGCGCGCGTTGAAGCCCGGCGCACTGGCGGAGATCAGATCCTCGTTGGCGTAGGGCGAGCCGTCGCGAAACGCGCGCATCGTCAGCCCGTCATCTACCAGCGTTGAGTTCTGATCGAGATAACGCGGATAGATCGTACGGACCCGGGTCTCGGGCGCCAGCGTGTCGCGATGGACCGCGATCGACACGAATATCCGGTCGATCGGCTGAACCTTCTCCTCGATCGTGTCCGCGCTGACGTGCTTCGGCGCTTCGGGCGGTTCGAGCGACGGGAACAGGAAGCTGAGGTCGACGCGCTCCTGCGGACCGGAATGGCGCTGGATTTTGCGGCGGACCGCCGATGTCGGCACGTTGAACAGGGTGCCGCCGACGCTGACCGGCAAGCGTGACGGTCCATCGGCCGACCGCGCTCCCCAGGTCGGCCACAGCAGATAGGCGACCAGCGCAATGGCCCCGGCGGCGATGGTAGCCGCGGCCAGGATCAGGATGATGTGCGAGCGCGGGTGCTTGCGCGTGTCGCGGGCGATATGCTGGGCCGTCGAAAGCAAGGTCATGAAAAGAGCATTGGTTGCAGCGTCGCCGGATCAGCCTCTGACGCCGAATCACCGTGCGAATATGCCATGGGCGTGCGGATTTCTGCATGATTTCGCAAGCGCCGCGCGCCGCCGGCCATGCGCAAACGGGATTCCGGCGATCGGCTGTTAACCTTTCCTTAAGGATACGGTGGCGGCTGGCCGGCATTTTTGTCAAAGCAGGGCGCGCGGTTTGTAGAGTAGCGGATGGTTTCATGTCGCCCGATGCGTTGAATTCCCTGTTTGCCCTGTGCATCGGCTTTTCGATAGCCGGCGCCCTGGCCAGCGGCTATCAGGCGATGGCGGCGCGGCCGGCGGGATTCGGGCTGCTCGGCGAAGGCGTGGCGCCGAAGACGTTTGCCGCGGTTCCGTTTCTGGTTTTCGCGGCTCCCTTCATCATCATGCGCAACACGCTGCGTGGCGCGAGGATCGAGCGCCGCCGCTTCGAGTTCGTGATGATTGCGACCGTGCTTGCAGGGTTCTGGAGCCTGATGTCCGGAACGTTCTTCCTGATGACGCTGCGTGCCGCGGGCTTCCTGGCCTGACGCAGGCCTTGCTTCTGGAGGCGTTGCTTCAGGAGGTCTCGCTTCGCTTGATCACGCGCCGGCGGCTATGCCAAGGTCTCCATGAACGGAGACCTTTTTGCTATGGCGATCTACGAACTCGACGGGCAGGGACCTGAACTCCCCGCGGACGGCAACTACTTCATCGCGGATACCGCCGTCGTGATCGGCAAGGTGCGCCTGCTGAATGCGGCCAGCGTCTGGTTCGGCGCGGTATTGCGTGGCGACAACGAGTGGATCGAGATCGGCGAAGGCTCCAACGTGCAGGACAACTCGACCTGCCACACCGACCGCGGATATCCGCTTGTGATCGGCAGGAACTGCACGGTGGGCCACAACGTCATTCTGCACGGATGCACGATCGAAGACGGTGCGCTGGTCGGGATGGGCTCGATCGTCATGAACGGCGCGCGGATCGGGCGCGGCAGCATCGTCGGCGCGGGAGCGGTCATTACCGAGGGCAAGGAATACCCTGAAAACTCGCTGATCATCGGCTCGCCCGCCCGCGTGGTCCGCACCTTGACGCCCGAACAGGTGACGGCGATGGGAAGCGCTGCGAAATTCTACGCCATCAACGGACCGCGTTTCAAAAACGGCCTGAAGAAGATCGGCTGAGCCGTCTCACCCGCGCGCCCAAGAGAGCCGGCAGGACCTGCTTCAGCCGACCTGGTTCAGCGAACTTGACTCAGCTTCCTTCGCTCTCGTTCGCCTCGTTCGCGCCGGCGATCTTTTCGTGGCCGGCGGCCCAAAGCGCATGTTGTTCGCTGCCATCCTGATATGGATTGGCTTCCGCCGGAATGCCTTCGCGCGCCGCGCGCTCACCTTGCTCGAACGGATCGGGATCTGGCGTCATGATGTTGTCTTCCCGGTTTTCGATCTCGTCTTTCTCGGCGTCTCGGTCTTCGATACGCCCTCGGAGGCCCCGGCACTTTTTCGCAGCGCATCCTTGAGATCAACGGGAATGCCGTGCTTCCTGAGCAGGTCGGCAAAGGCTTCGTCGGCCAATTCCTGAAAGGTCCCCATCCGGTCGCGTGCAAGCTGGGTGAGCTTGTGGAGCGTGTCGTCGTCGAAGGAAATCAATTTGCGCAAAACGCGATCAACTCCAGCCGTCGAGCAGATGCTCATGCAATGATTGATCACGGAAATTGTTCCGGCCAGGAACAAGGGCAGGGCGCTGCCGTTGATTCCGGAAGGAGGTTTCCATGAAGATGGTTTCTGCGATAGCTGCGATTGCAATCCTGATATCGCCGGTCGCTGCGTTGGCGCAGAGCGGCGGTGGAGCGTCGTCGGCCGGCAGCGGCAGCGCCGCAGGCTCACCGAGTGCGGGAGCGGGCTCACCGGGTGCGGGTTCTGCCGGTGCGGGCACCTCGGGCATCAGCGGCGTGCCGCCTGGTCCTGCAAGCCCCGGCGGATTGAACAATGCGGGCGAGGATCCGAGCGGTGCCGGGAATGCGTCCAGGCTTGCCTCGCCGCCTGCGCCCGGCACCAACAGCGCCGGCACCGCACAGTCGTCAGGCGACGGCGTTACGACCGGATCGGCATCGAACCGGGCGAGTGGAGATGCCGCGGTCGCGGAAGAGAACAGGACGATCGATCGCAAGCTGAAGAGCATCTGCCGCGGCTGCTGATGAACAGGAGCGAATCGGGTCGCGCAGAAGTGAGCAAGATTGCCCAGCCGTCCCGGAGAAGGAGTCCTAAGATTGGGGCGGGATCTGCGAGGATCCGACGCCGAAAGCGTCGAGCCTTCGAACGCAAGATCACGGAGGATGTGTCATGTTGCGCAAAATGATGATCGCCTTGTGCGTGGCCGCCTCGGCCGCCATGCTGGTGCCGGACGTTGCCATGGCCCGTGGTGGTGGCGGTGGTGGTGGTCATGGCGGCGGTGGTTTTGGTGGCGGTGGTGGTGGTCATGGCGGTGGTGGTTTTGGTGGT
>DATCXE010000798.1:0-17269 GCA_036565985.1 Bradyrhizobium sp. | reverse complement strand
ATGACGCCGTCGAACGGCGCCACGACGCGCTGGTAGGCCTTTTCCTGCTCGAGTATGCGAATTTGGGCCTGCTGAGCTGCAATATTGGATTGAGCCACTTCAACCGCAGCCTTCTGCGCCTGCAGCGTCAAACGGTCGTTGTCGCCTTGCTGAAGCGTGAGCCATCCCTGCTTGACCAGGTTGCTGTCGCGCGCATTGGTGACCTGGGCGAGATCGCGGCTTGCCTGTGTTTGCTGCAACGTCGCCTGGTTCTGAGCCAGCGTCGCCTTGGCCTGCGTAATCTGATGGTCGAGTTCAGGCGCAACGATGTTGGCCAGCAGGTCTCCCGCCTTGACCTGATCCCCGATATCGACATAGCGCTTTTCGATATAGCCGCTGGTGCGCGCGAAAATATTCGCCGCCTCGAACGCGGTTGTCGTCGCCGGCAACGTCACGGTTGTCGTACCGTCGCTGGCGCGTACCGCGGCGACGCGAACGTTGGGCACGAACGCCCTGCCCTCTTGCACAGTGGCCGCAACGTCGAGGTCGGCCTGGTGATGGCGCCAGGCTCCCTCCGCAAGGCCACCCACGAGCAGCAACAGCGCCGTTGCGCCGACCAGCGCCGCGCCGTAACGACGGCGGCGTCTCCGCGGAGGCGCCACGCGATCGGCTTCGGTGTCGGGCCGATCCTCGATATTCTCATTCCTGGGCTCGATCCTGGGCCGTACAGCAGTGTCGGTCATGCCGGTACTTCCTCAAATACGCCATGGTGAGGTTTTCCGTCGTTGCCCTTGCGCAGCATGGCGAACAGGTAGGGCACGATCAGCAGGGTCGTCGGTGTTGCAAACAGCAGCCCGCCGATGACCGCGCGTGCGAGCGCCGCGTTCTGCTCCTCGCCGGCGCCGCCGATCGCCATCGGGATCATGCCGACGATCATCGCTGCCGCCGTCATCAGCACGGGACGGATCCGGGTGTAGCCGGCGCTCAGCGCGGCCTCCAGGGCCGAGTGCCCTTTCAGCTGCTGTTCGCGCGCGAACGTCACGAGCAGAATAGAGTTCGCCGACGCGACGCCGACGGCCATGATGGCTCCCATCAACGAGGGAACGTTCAGCGTGGTTCCGGTGATGAACAGCATCGTGACAATGCCGCAGAGCGTCGCCGGCAGCGCCAGGATCACGACGAACGGATCGCCGAAATTCTGATAGTTCACGACCATCAGCAGATAGACGAAGACTGCGGCAAACAGCAATCCGATACCCAGGTTTCGGAACGAGTCGTTCATGCTCTGGATCTGTCCGACCACCTGAATGGAGTTGCCGGGCTTGAGCTGCTTCTGCAACTCGGACGTGACCTTGTTGATATCGGCCGCGACGCTGCCGAGATCGCGGCCCTGCACGCTGGCATATACGTCGAAGACCGGCTGGATGTTGCTCTGGTTCGTGTTGGTCGCGACTTTCTCCCGCTTGAACGTCGCGACATTGCTGAGCATGCCCGGGACCGTCTGGCCGCTCATCGCAAGCGAGGTGGAGACCGGCGTGTTTTTAAGCGCATTCAGCGAGTTGACTTTGTACTCAGGCGTCTGCACGGCAATGTAATATGGGATCCCGGACTTCGGATCGGTCCAGAAATTGGGCGACACCTGCTCGGACGAACTCAGGCTGACATTGACGTTGGTAGCGATCGTGCTGGCATTGAGGCCGAGCTGCGCGGCACGGGTGCGGTCGATCTGGGCGTAGAAGGCCGGCGCATCGACCTCCTGCTGCAGATGCGCATCCACGATACCGGGGATCGCGGCAAGGCGCCGACGGAGTTCCTTGGCGACCGCAAGATTTCCTGGATCGACGCCCACGGTCCGGACGTCGATCTGCGACGGCAGTCCGAAGTTCAGGATCTGCGTTACGATATCGGCCGCCTGGAAATAGAAGACATCCTCCGGGAATGCCGCGGGCAGCACCTGACGCAATTTCTTGACGTAGTCGGCCGTCGGCTTGTGGCCGTCCTTGAGCGCCACCTGGATGACGCCATCATTGACCCCGATCGTCGACCCGTCGGCAAATGCCAGATTATAGGATCGCGCCGGCAACCCGATATTGTCGACAATCAGCGAGCGCTCCTTTTCGGGAATGACCTCGCGAATCTTGTCCTCGACCGCCTGGAAGACCGCCTCCGTGCTCTCGATGCGCGTGCCCGCGGGAGCGCGAACATGAAGCTGGATCTGCCCGCCGTCGATCAGCGGGAAAAAGTCGCGCCCCACGAACGTAACCATCACCGCGCCAAGGCCAATTATCAACACGGCCACGACGGGAACGATCGCCTTCCGCCGAAGCAGCATCGTCAGGAGCTTCGAATATCCGCCGCGCAGCCGCTCGAAGCCGCGATCGAATGCGGCGGAGAACCGTGCGAACAGGCCTCTCGGCGCCCCCTCACCCGTGTGGCGGCGTTCGCTCTTGAGCAGCAAGCCGATCGTGATCGGCGTCAGCGTCCGCGACAAACCGTAGGAAGCCAGCATCGCGAACACGACGGCCAATCCCAGCGGCGTGAACAGATACTTGGCCGGTCCATCGAGGAACAGGACCGAGGTAAAGACGCAGCTGATGGCGAGCGTCGACACCAGCGTGGGCACCGCGATCTCGGCGGCGCCGTGCAACGTCGCCTCCGGGAGCGGCATCCCCTCCTCGGTCCACAGCCGGTGGGTATTCTCGATCGTTACCGTCGAGTCATCGACCAGTATGCCGACCGCCAGGGCAAGGCCGCCGAGGGTCATCGTGTTCAGCGTCTCGCCGAGGAAATACAGCACGATGAGCGACGACAGGATTGCCAGCGGGATTGAAATCATGACGACCAGTGTCGAGCGCCATGACCCCAGGAAAACCAGAATCATCAGCGCCGTAAGCCCGGCCGCAATGGCGCCTTCACGCAATACCCCTGTGACGGAGTTTGTCACGAACACCGACTGATCGAACAGCTCGTTGATCCTGAGTCCGGCCGGCGCAGCCGCGCGGACGTCCTGCAGCGCATGCTTCACGCCGTTGACGACCGCAAGAGTAGAGGCATTGCCGTTCTTGATCACGCTGAGCAGAACCGAGCGCCGGCCGTCCTGACGCACGATATTCTGCTGCACCAGCGATCCATCGCGGACCTGTGCCACATCCTTCAGAAAGACGGTGGCACCGTTGACGAACTTGACCGGCATCATGTTGAGGTCGTCGATCGAAGCCGGTGTCGCGTTGGTTCGCACCGTGTATTGGGTGTCGCCGATCTTCGCCGTTCCAGACGGCAGCGTCAGGTTCTGGGTGTTGACCGCGTTCACGATGTCGAGCGGCGTCAGGCCTCGGGACAGAAGCTTGTCCGGGTCGATATCCACCATGATCTGGCGATATTTGCCGCCAGCCGGCGTCGGCAGGGTGACGCCGGCAACCGGCGCCAGTTGCTGCCGAACCCGGTAGATGCCGAAATCATAGAGCTGCTGCTCATTCAGGCTGTCCGAACTAAGGCTGAGCTGCAGTACGGGAACGCTCGAGGCATTGAACTGCACGACGACGGGCGGCTGAATGCCGGGTGGCATCAGGGCGCGAATGGAATTGGTGGCGGAGACGATCTGCGCGATGGCGAGGTCGAGGTTGACGTCCGGCTGGAAGTAGATCTTCTGGACCGACAGACCATTAAGGGTCTGCGCTTCCATGTTCTTGATCCCGTTGACGTTCGCGCTGATGGAATATTGGCTGTAGGTGGTGACCCGCTGTTCCATTTCCTGCGTGGTGAGGCCGGTGTATTGCCAGATCACGGTGACGACCGGGATTTGGATTTCCGGGAATATGTCCGTCGGCATCGACCGGATAGCGGCGACACCGAGAAACAGGATCAGTGCAGCCAGCACATAGAAGGTATGCGGAAGCCGCAGCGCAAATCGAACAATCCCCATCTTCTGTCCTTACTGCGTTCCGCGCCGAACGCACCGCGAGCCGGCCAACAGTTCCATAAGAGCTGACCGACACATGGCGGCCAGACGCGGCGTTCTCAATTAAAAATCGATTTAGAATCCTGAGTTCGCCCTCACCGATGCGAGATTGCATGCCGCGCCGACCACGATTGTCCTGCAGAAGCCCAGCGTGAACCGGCCATATACGACGGCCGAACTAACCCCCAGGGATGCCAAATGGTAAGAGTTGCCGAGCATATGCAGGACCTCGAGCATCTCCATAACCTCGCGGTGGGCCAACGCTGACCGGATGCCGATCGAGGACAGCAGCCACGCCTGAACGCCAAGACCGGTCATGACAGGCTCATTCGTGCGGGCGGCAGCGGCGCGGACTGTCCGAGATGGGCGCTTCTCCACTGATGCGGCGTGTCTCCTGCAAAGCGCTTGAACACCGTGGTGAAATGAGCCTGGGTCTGGAAGCCGACCGTCAACGCGACATCGACGAGGGAAATTTCGGCCTGCTTGAGCAATTCTTCAGCGCGCTCGATCCGCCGCTTCAGCAGATATTGATGAGGCCGCATGCCGACCGCCGTCCGGAACTGCGCGGCAAAGTGCATCCGGCTCAACCCGGCGACCGTAGCGAGATCCTGCAGTGCGATCTTTGCAGCCAGATGGTCATCGATATACTGCAAGACGCGTTTGAGGCGCCATTTCTGCAGCGACCTTACGTTTCGGCCGGAATGGTTCTCGGTGGCGGCGTCGGCTCGCACGGGATCAGCCTGCTGGCTGAACTGCCGGGCCAGAATGGCAAGGCGGAGGGCGTCGGCACAGATCGCCGAGTGGGAATCATGCGCAGCTTCCGTTGCCGCAAGTGCGTCGGACAGGCGTCGAATAACGGGGTCTTCGAACTTCTCTACGGCAGACGCCGCTTCGACATATGCAGAACCATTTGCGAGGCGTTTGGCGGAGACCTTGAAGCAGGGAATGCCGTCGGAAGCTTCCTCGACATCCCGCCCCTCGGCCTTGACGGCAAGAGCGACATCGAGATGCACGAGAGATAGCGTGATGCCGTCTTCGGCAAAGCGGCCGGCGAATTTCGAGCGTTGCAGCCGGCGGCGATCAATTCCCGAGAGGTCGATCGACCGCATATCGGCGACATGATCGTTGGTGCCTTGCACAAGTGACATCTGCAGCGACATGATCGGCCCCCCTTGTCCAGTTGAAGATCCGAAGGGGCTGATTGCCTTGTCCGGATTCTACGGGAGCAAAGTAATCCGTTCGCTCAAGCGCTCCATTCTACGCGCGGATAGGCCACTAGCTTGTCGGTTTGACAGCCTCATACCTAAGTATGATCGCGCCCGGAAAGCCTGCAGATTCCTGCCGCGCGACACCCGCCCGCCCCCGCCTGTCCCGGCGGCAAAGAAGCCCCCATTCCTGCGGTAAGGTGACACGCTCCCGCCGACGCCTCGAACTGGCAAAATCGTGATCGCCGGATGTATTCCGACAAAGCACGAACAATTTTTGCTGATATGTTGCCTGGACGGTCAAATCGCGGCATCGACACGACTGGATATGACCAAAATGTTCAATCACGGTGACGACGCATGATCGGGCTACGGGTTCATCCATGAGCCATGCCGGCATGCGGTTCTGCTCCGCCATTCTCGCCTTCGCGGTTTTTCTCGTCGACGTTCTTACGCCGCTGGAAGGCGCTGTCGCGGTCCTCTATGTCGTGGCAATTCTGCTTGCGGCGAAGACGACGCGGCGCGATGACATCATCGTCGCGGCGGCAGCCTGCGTCGTCCTAACGATAGCCGCCTATCTGCTGTCGCACGATCTGCGCTCAATTGCCTCCCCTGCCCTGCGCGCACTGGTCAGCCTTTCGGCAATCGCCATCACAACGCTGCTCGCGCTGCAGAACCAGGCGGCGACCAAACGTCTCGCGGCGCAGGCGCGCCTGCTGAACCTCTCGCACGACATGATCTTTGTCAGGGATCGCCGCGGCGTGATCACCTTCTGGAACAAGGCTGCAGAGGAAATCTATGGATGGCCGGCGGAAGACGCGATCGGGCGGGTTGCTGATGAGCTTCTGCGGACGGTCTATCGCGACAGGCGGGACGTCATTGAAAATGTACTGATTGGCACCGGCCGATGGGAAGGCCGGGTCGAGCAGCGGACGAAGACCGGAGAGACGCTAGCCGTCGATACCCGATGGGCGCTGCAGCACGATCGTCTCGGCAAGCCGCTCGATGTGCTTGAAACGAACACCGATGTCACCGACCGCGAGGCCGCGCACACCGCACTGGTGCAGAGCGAACAGCGGTATCGCCGCATGTTCGACGCAAGCCGGATCGGCGTGGTCGAGGAGGATTGGACTGGCATCCGGACTGCGCTGAGATCATTGAACGTGGACAAGGCCGAACTTGGCGACTATCTCGCGCGCAACCCCGACTTTGTCCGCCAGGCCAGGCCGCTTGCAAAAATCACCGACGTGAACCCCGCGCTGCAAGCGATGGCGGGCGCCGGCAGTTCCTCCATCTTCCTGGACAGCGTCGACAAGCTCCTGGGCGAGAGCGACCGTACGTTCCTCGGCGCATTGGTCGCCTTCGCCAATGGCGATCCGTTCTACGAAGGCGAAACCGATCTGATTGCTCTTGATGGCCGCCGGATCCCGGTGCTGTTCACCATCACCTTTCCGGCCGGGGCCGACGGCGATCGCAACGTGCTCGCGTTCGTTGTCGACATCACCGAGCGCCGACAATCGCAGGACGCGCTGCTTGCGGCTCAGGCAGAACTTGCTCATGCCGCGCGCGTCGCAACTCTGGGCGAACTCACGGCCTCGATCGCCCACGAGGTAAATCAGCCGCTGGCGGCAATTGTGACGAGTGGCGAAGCTGGGTTGCGGTGGCTGAGGCGCGACGTCCCCAATTTGGAGGAAGTAGCAGCGGCGATCAGCCGCATCGTCGCGGAAGGCCGCCGGGCCAGCGAGATCGTGACCCGCATCAGGGCTTTCCTGAAGAAGAAGCCGGCCCAGGAGGACGCACTGGAGATCGGGGAGATCATCGAGGAAGCAGCGCAGCTGGTCGAGCGCGAACTGTCGAAGGACGATATCACGTTGATGCTCGAGACAAAGGCTGGCCTGCCTCCGGTTCGGGGGGACCGGATCCAGCTTCAGCAAGTTCTCGTCAATCTCATGGTCAATGCCGGTCAAGCGATGGCGGGACAGAGCGGACCTCGGATCGTCACAGTGAGCACCGGTCCTGAAGACGGCAACAGACTTGCCATCACGGTTAAAGACACCGGTCCCGGAATCCCGCAAGATGACCTGCCGCGCCTGTTTGAGCCGTTCTTTACGACAAAACACAGCGGGATGGGCATGGGGCTTGCGATCTGCCGAACGACAGTGGAATCTCACGGCGGACAATTGTCGGCGGATAGCATGCCCGGTTCGGGTGCGACCTTCCGCCTGACGCTACCAGTTATCGAAGAGCAAGCCTCGTGATGACGCCACCGACCGACAAAGGGCATTCTGCCGCCAAACCAAGCTCCGTCGTCATCATCGTCGACGATGACGCCGCCATCCGCGCGGCCCTCGACAGCTTGTTCCGATCCATCGGCC
Organism: Bradyrhizobium sp.; assembly: GCA_036565985.1. Lineage (GTDB taxonomy): Bacteria > Pseudomonadota > Alphaproteobacteria > Rhizobiales > Xanthobacteraceae > Bradyrhizobium. Next base: position 9,752 of record DATCXE010000798.1, on the reverse strand, counting down.
TCGAAACCCGCCTGTTCGGGTCGCCGGCCGAACTGCTCGGCGGCACGCTCCCCGATGGGCCCGGCTGCATCGTATTGGACGTCCGTCTTCCCGGAGTCAGTGGACTCGACCTGCAGGGCCAGCTGACGCGAAAGGGCATCGATTTTCCGATCATTTTCATGACCGGCCACGGAGACATCCCGATGTCGGTGCGGGCAATGAAGGCCGGCGCCGTCGATTTTCTCTCCAAGCCTTTTCGCGATCAGGATATGCTGGACGCGGTGACGGCAGCACTCAACCGCGATGCGCAGCGTCGCAGCGAAGCCGTTGCGAAGGAGGATCTTCGCGCCCAGTACGAGACCCTGACGGCGCGCGAACGCGAGGTGATGGGCCATGTCACCGCCGGCTTGATGAACAAGCAGGTGGCAGGCCTGATCGGCCTCAGCGAGATCACGGTCAAAATCCACCGCGGCAACGTCATGCGAAAGATGGGTGTCAAATCGCTTGCCGATCTCGTTCGCAAGGCTGAAGCCCTCGGCGTGTTCCAGACCCGCAGAAATACGGACCAAACCTGAGTATACTTTCGGTACGCCACCCGGGAGCGCATAACAGGCTACTGGCCGCGCATCGGGCGACGTTTTGTCCCCGTGTCGAGCGCGGCGGTCAGGATGTTCGCCGATGGCCAAAACCCCAGTAATTGCAATCGTGGACGACGACGAAGGCGTTCGTACGTCGCTTGCAAGCCTGGTGCGTTCGCTCGGCCTTGAAGCGCGCACCTACGGGTCCGGCGGCGATTTCCTGCAGGAGCCGTCGAGCGAAGACCCGGCCTGCATGATCGTCGACATTCAGATGCCGGTCATGACCGGAGACGAATTGCAGTCGCGGCTGCTTGCCGCCGGCCGGCGCTTTCCGATTATTTTCATGACGGCCTTTCCGACAGAACCGATCCGCCAGCGCGTGATGGGCGCGGGCGCGCATTGCTATCTCGGCAAGCCTGCCGGCGGCGACGAGATCATCCGTCGCCTTGAAGAGGCGTTGGCCGGGGGCATGCCGGGCTAGCTCAACACAGATCGTTGCCGCCGGTGCTTCCCGGAGCCCGACATGCGTTCTCGCAAGCTGGTTGGCAGTTCGCCAGGGCCCTGACCGGGCACGGCACTACCGCCGATGCCGCGCGAACATCTCCTCCATCAGCACATCGAGCACGCAAGATCACTGCTAACTGGAACAGTTGCAGTCTCGGCGAGGCCGCGTGAAGCATGCGAAACTGGAAACATCATGGATTCGCGAAATACGTCGACCGCCCGATCTGCGACATTCCAGATGCAAGCTGCCGAGACCATCAGCTTCGGCTCGAGCCTCCCCCTCCCGGGCATCCGAGCCTACTTGGGGCCGTCCTCGCCCCCCTCGAAGGACGGCCCCAATTTTTGTGGTTACATCATCGACAGGAATTCAGTTCGTCAATTCGCAAGGCTTCTCTGCCGCTCGAGCTAGCGACCAGCGTGACGCTGCAGCCAGGCCCGTACGCCCTGAAGGGTTCTGAAATCCTCCACCGACCGTGTCGGAACGTCGGGCCATGCACTCGCGACCATTCCGCTCAACGCATGTCCCGGCCCCAGTTCCAGGAAGGCCGTGGCGCCGGCTTCGATGCAGCCTTGCAAGCAACTTGCCCACTGCAACGTCTGTGATATCTGCGCAGCCAGCTTGTCGAGCCCGGCGTCAGCCGAGATGACCGGAGCGCCGTCCACACCGCTCAGGATGCGCGTGCCGGCAGCCGGAGGAAATCTCATGGGTATCGACCGCAGGCTCTCCCTGAACGTCGCAGAGGCCGCGACAAGGCGACTGGTGTGCGAGGCTACCTCCACCGGCAGGTCGACGACCCTGGCAATGTTGGTTGCATGAGCTTCATCAGCGATCGCTCGCAACGCCGTGCGATTGCCGCCGAGCACAAAGGCATCACCCGGATTGACGATCGCGACTTCGGCCGCGTAGCGTTCGCACAGGCGATCAATGTCGCCGCGGGGGAGCCCACGAACGAACATCAATCCTTCGCCCGGCTGCGTAGCCGCATCCATGGCCCCGGCGCGCCGGGTGACGAGATCGAGTGTATCGGTCGCCCGGAACAGACCTCCGACACCCCACGCGGCCACCTCTCCGACGCTGTAGCCGGCAACGACGATCCGGCCAGGCATCGCGTCTCTCAGCGCTGCTGCGGCCGCCAGCGCCTGCACGGTGCAGAGGATCTGGCCGGCACGATTGCGGTGCATTGACTCGCTGGTTTCAGCCCGGACAAAATCGCGGGGATCCGTGCCAAGCAATTTCGCTGCATGCGCAAACAGGCCAGCGGCCTCCGGGGCGTCGGCCGTCAGGGCAAGCATGTCCGGATGTTGCCTGCCCTGCCCCGAACAAAGGATCGCCAGCGTCATGGACGGAACCTAATGAGAGAACAGCAGCGCAATCGCGATCGCCATTGTCGCGATGCTGAAGCCGGTGCTCGCGGTGACCATGGATCCCGCCGTTGCGGAGTCCAGACGATAGTTGACGGCAAAGAGGATGCCGAAGAAGCCCGACGGTACGGCGGCGAGCAGGATCGCCGTCTTCGCCGCCTCCGGAGAAATCGGAAAGAAGTAGACCACCGCAACGGCCAACAGCGGCCGAATGACATCCGACGCGGCAGTTGCAGCAACGACCTTCCAGTCGAGGCGGAACGATTGCGCCGAAAGGATCAGACCGGTCAGGAACAGCGCCACGCCGGCCGCAGCGCTTCCGATCAGAGAGAGGCACGCGTGGGCAACGGCGTCGAGTTTCAGGCCGGACAATGAAAGCACAATTCCGAGTGCCGGAGCCAACACGATCGGTTTTGTCAGCGCACGCCAAACCGCGGTCAGGATTTGCGCCATCGACATTTCGGCGCCATGAGCCTTGCCGGCGCTCATTTCGACGATGACCAGGGTCAGCGGGCTGATGAGGATCGAACCAGAGGCCAAGGCTACCGCCACTGGAACCGCTCCGGTCGGCCCAAGCACGGAAGCCACGATCGGCAGGCCGACGCCTGCAAGGTTAGGAAAGCCGATCGTCAATGCCTGCAACGACGCGTCGGACCTGGACACATTGGAAAATTTGCGTACGGCCCAATACCAGCCGACATAAAGAATCAGCATCGTCAGGCCGAAGACGAGGAAAAGCGGAGCCTGTTCGAGCATCTGGCTTCGCGACGCCGACGCGGTCGCTGCGAACAATGACGCCGGCAGCGCGAAATCCATCACAAGCGCGTTGAGACCATCGACCTGATGATTATCGACGATACGCAATTTTCCGGCCGCATAACCGAGCGACAGAACGAAGAAGACCGGCGCCAGCGCCATCACGATTGCATTGGACATCATGGAGATGGACTTTCGTGGGCGTCGACGAAGAGCGTCATTGCAAGGAGATCAGCCGAACCACCTGGACTGAGGCGCCTGGCGACGAAGGCTTCGTGGACCGATTGTGCGCGCGCACGCCAGCCGGGCCTGCGCACGCCGCCCGTATCGAGAAAACGCCGCGTGGCGCGGTGCGCAAAGCGAAGACCGTCGAGGCCGCCGCGATGCAGAAGATTGGTGTCTTCGACCGATGCGATGAGGGCAAAGCAGGCTTCGACCCGCGCGGCTTCGGCATCATCGGGGACCGCACGCGCTGCTCGCCGCAAGGCAGGCAACCCGACCTGAAAGATACTGGGAAATCCCTGCGCGGCCTCGGCGCGCGCGCCGCCCGCGCAAAACCGACGGCGGGCGCCGCTACCATGACTGTGCAGCAGCACAGGGCCGTCGAGGATGTCATTGGCCCAAAGCCGCGTGACAACGTCGCCAAGCGGCAATTCGGGATCGACCAACCCGCCGGATCGCGCGCCAGCCGCGGCGCATAACAGGCCGAGGCCGAATATGGCGCCACGATGCGTGTTGACGCCCGACGTCGCCGCGAGCATCGCGGCCTCGGCTTCCAGACCAATCCTTCTCAGCCGCCCCATACCGCAACCACGCGCAGCCGCGTCGGCGAGATGCTGAAGATAAGGTCCGATTGCCGCGGCGCTCCGACGAAACGTGCCGGCGTCCATGTCGTCGTGACTGCCGTTGTCGACATGGCTCACGAGGCCTGGCTTCGGCCAGGTTTCCAGTTCCATGAGAAGACAATGAACGGCACGGTCGCCGATCGCATCGACATTGCAAGGCGCCTGCGCTCGTCGCAGATAAGCCCGCGGCGCCTCATATGCCAGGACCGCCGTCATGGTATCGTCTTTCCGAAAATGAAATGGCGTCTGTCAAGCAGCCCGATGCCGTCGACGCGCTTGACCAGCACCTCGGCCGCGCCGGCGTGAAACTCACGCCAGTTCACCGCGGCGCCGTCGTCACGCATCAGTTCGCCGTCGAGCCGCATGGGTGCATCGGCCTCGATGGCGGCAATGTCAGCCGCCAGGCGGTCAAGATCGGTATCGCGATGGCAATCCAGCAGCAGATCCAGATCGGAGCGATCGCTGACATAGTCCAACCCGGTCAGGAATCGCCACGCCAGGCTGCCGAATACCCGTGCTTCCGCTGAATGCCGAAGCGCTAGATCGCTGAGACGGTCGAGCGTAGGCCACCACGCCCGCGGCGCTGCGCCACTGGCGGCCTCCAGCGAAGGAGGACGGACAATCGAAACAATGTCGCAAGGAGGCAACAGAAACGCGATCCGCTTCTTCCCGGCGGATGGCGGCAACGGCAAGCCCAATGCCACACCGGCCGTCTCGCCCGGCATGGCGCGCCGCCTGATCGCAGGCCAATCCTGGTCGGGCCAACGCGAGACCAGCGGATCGGCGGCCAGATCGACCCGCGTCGCCAGCAGCGCGCGCCAACCCAGCCGGCTGACGAAGACGAGATCGTGGCGTCCGACGGACCGCTCAATGGGCGTGCAAGGCGAGGTCACGGACGCGCTCCGCTATTTCCGCGGCCTTCAATCGGCCGCCACGTTCCTTGCCAAGGATGTCTCGCCGGTCATGCGCATCCGGCATGGCGGCCAGCAGCGCGGCCAACTGATCGGCGAGCGAGACCTTGTCGTTCCAGATCAACTGAACGGCGCCCATTCGCGACAGATTCGAAAGACCCGGCGCGAACACTGGCGTCGACGTCGCCTTCTGCTCCAACGTTTCCATCGACAGCTTGGTGACCTTTGCCATCGACGGCAGGTCCATCACCGCCGGGGTGGCGCCCGGCACCCCCACCAGAACGCGGGTCGCGAGCCCGGTGGCCAGGAGCGCACCCGCCGCCGAATGGCCGAACAGAATGCCGATGGTCGGGCGACCATTCATATCGGCATAGATCAGCGACTTGGCGAGGTGGGCGAGAAACTCATTGAGGCCAAGCAACTCGTCGCGCTTGCTCATGCGCTGGCTGTCGCTATCCACGAGAACGAGGATGGGACCGCTTCCCTGCGGAAGAGACTCCAGCACATGGGCGGAAAGCCTGCTGGCCTCGTCGATGCCAACGGCGGTGCGGTCCGCGACGCCGATGACGAGCGCTTCGCCGCCGGATCGCAGATTAGCCGATCCGAAAACGACTCCCTTGTCGTTCTTTACATCATGGCCATCAGGAAACAGCGAGGCGAGAATTTCATCGAGCGTCACGGCTGGTCCTCCCGATCTTGTTGGCGAGAGCTATGAACTGATCGGCGGGCAGTTCGGGTATTGTTTCGGCTTGTGCAATGCCTTCGGCCGCCCAGATATCGACGGCGTCCTCGCAAGAGCCAAAGCTGCGCAACCGGTCGGCGAGGCGCACCTGCTCGGCCTTCAGCCTGTCCAGGTCGAACGTTCCGACCAGACCAAGCAACTCCAGCGCCGCGTCGCGAAATCCCTGGATGGTATCGTCGGCAAAGACATCAGCGGCGCCGAGCAGCCGGCGGTGCTTGCCACCCATGGTACGCCAGACCAGGGCGCGGTCGCGGGAATCGAATTCCTCGACGCCGCGGTTGGTCTCAATAACCTCGGGACCGGACACCGCGATGCGGCCCGGTTCGGACACCGCAAGCGCCGAACAGCAGCCCGCGATCAGTCCACCACCGCCATAACACCCGGAACGGCCGCCGATCAGGCCGATGACCTTCACGCCCACCGTGCGCGCTTCCATCACCGCGCGCATGATCTCGGCGATCGCGAGTTCACCGGCATTGGCTTCCTGGAGCCTCACGCCGCCGGTATCAAACAGGATCAGCACAGGAATCGATTTGAGTTCTCGCGCTGCTCGCAGCAAGCCGATCAGCTTGGCGCCGTGCACCTCGCCGAAAGCGCCGCCCATGAAACGTCCCTCCTGCGCTGCAACGAATACCGGTAAATTGTCCAGACGGCCGCGTCCGACCACGATGCCGTCATCGAATTGCTCTGGAAGGTCGAACACTTTGAGATGCGGGCTGACCTCGCGGCTTTCCGGTCCGATGAATTCGACAAAGCTGCCACCGTCGAGCAATCGTTCGATCCGCGTTCGCGCCGATGCTTCATTGAAACTGATAGTGCGGGCTCGATCTGCCGGAAATTGAACGGTGGGCTTGATTGGAGTGGTCATTGGCCGTCCTCCTCGATCAACCGGACCGCCTGCGCCAGACGCAACGATACGGTGTCCGGACGCGCGCCGCCGTCGTTGATGGAAAACTTCAGCCCACCGGGGGAATAGCGCTCGACGAAATCGGCAACGACGGCGTTCCACACCTCGCCAAAGCCCACGGCAGCCGTTTTGATCTCGAGCCGGCATTCGGCGTCCGGCAGAACGCGCTCCACGAGCACTTCCAGATTGCCGGAGGCCACCACGCCAACGATCGCGGTTCGCCTGGCGCCGCCGGCACGTGTACTGACCTTGTGTTGAAAGCTGAAGTCTTCCATGGCTCCCTCACCAGTTCCTGAATTTCGAAGGCGGCGCGTAGAGGCCGCCCGACCAGCGCACGAGGTCCTTGATCGAGCGCGCAGCCAGCATGCTGCGGTCGGCATCGAGCGGGTTGATGCCAAGGTCCTCGGGCCTGCGGATCACGCCGCGCTGGCGCAGGCGCGCCACCATGTTCCGATCTCGCCTGCGGCCAACCTCGGTATATCCGGCCACTCCGCGGATCGCCTGTTCGCGCTCCAGGGTACTGCGGCACAGCAGAAGGTTTGCGACGCCCTCCTCCGTGACGACGTGGGTGACGTCGTCGCCGTAGATCATGATGGGCGCCAGTTCGAGATTGAGCTTCTCCGCCAGTTCGAGCGCATCGAGCTTTTCGACGAACAGCGGAACGTTCTTGTCACCGAAGGTCTCCCCGATCTGCACCACGAGCTTGCGGCCACGGCGCAGCGCCGGGGCTGCTTCAGGATCGGCTTCCCCGCCGGCTCTCAGCCAGGGTTCGCTCGGATGGCGACGTCCCCGGGCGTCGGCTCCCATGTTCGGCGCGCCGCCGAAGCCGGCGATCCGCGAGGTCGTGACGGTCGACGAATTTCCCTGCAGGTCGATCTGCAGGGTTGAGCCGATGAACATGTCGCAGGCGTACAGACCTGCCGTCTGACAGAATGCGCGATTGGAGCGCAGCGAGCCGTCGGGGCCCGTAAAATAAATATCGGACCGGGCGCGAATGTAGTCATCCATGCCCACTTCCGAGCCGAAGGAATGGATCTGCTGCACCCAGCCGGACTCGATTGCCGGGATCAGCGCGGGATGAGGGTTCAACGCAAAGTGGCTGGCGATCTTGCCCTTGAGGCCCAACCTCTCGCCATAGGTCGGCAGCAGAAGCTCGATTGCGGCCGTGCTGAAACCGATTCCGTGATTGAGCCGCTGCACGCCGTAGGGTGCGTAGATGCCCTTGATCGCGAGCATGGCGGTGAGGATCTGCCCTTCGGTGATCGCGGCAGGATCGCGCGTGAACAGCGGCTCGACGAAGAACGGCTTGTCCGACTTGACGATGAAATGCATCCGATCCGCCGGGATGTCGACGCGTGGCACGTTGTCGACGATTTCGTTGACCTGGGCGATCACAACGCCGTCCTTGAACGCGGTCGCCTCGACCACGGTCGGCGTGTCCTCGGTATTCGGTCCGGTATAGAGGTTGCCGTCGCGATCGGCGCTGACCGCCGCAATCAGCGCAACGTGCGGGGTAAGGTCGATGAAGTAGCGCGCGAACAGTTCGAGATAGGTGTGAATGGCTCCGAGTTCGATCTGGCCGCCGAACAGCATGCGGGCGATGCGCGCCGCTTGCGGACCGGAATAGGCATAGTCCAGCTTCTTCGCGACACCGCGATCGAAGAGATCGAGATGTTCCGGCAAGACAACACCGGACTGCACCATATGCAGATCATTCACCTTGGTGATGTCAACCGCCAGCAGCGCCTTGCCAAGCAGATCGGCCTGCTTCTGGTTGTCGCCTTCCAGACAAACCCGATCGCCCGGCCGAATGACGGCTTCCATCAGCCGCGTCGCGTCGCGGGCCTCGACGATCTTGCCGCGCGCCAGCCTGGAGCCGGCTTCGATGCGGACATCGCGCGCTTCGCGGTGTCGTTGCCAGGTCGTGGCCGTCCTGTTCTTGATATCGGCGTTCGTGCACATCGACATGTGGAAATATCCCAATCCAGGCGAGTGGCTGACATGGCGGAAATGCCGTGAGACACATCCGCCCCAGATTCCGTGTCGGTTTCGTCCTTCAACGTGCCGTCGCCGTCGTTTGCTGGAGGCTGCGGGCGGCGTGGGTGATGATGGCCGCGACTTCCCTGGCGTGGGACTCGTAGACCGAGTGGCTGGCGCCGGGGATAACGGTCATGTGGCTCTTGGCGCGCTCGTAGTACCAGCGCTCCAGATCGGGATTGATGATCTGGTCGCTGCCGGCGACGACGCCCCAGCTTGGCTTTGTCTTCCACGCGGCCGCCGTCAGCGGCGTGCTGAACACTTGAGCTGCAGCCAGAACCTGCGAGCGCGCGACAAACTCCGCGCGCTCTCGCGGCAGGTCGGGAGCGAACAGTTTTGGAAACTGTACCGGATCGAGATAGGTGAACTTGTCCGGCGTGACCTTGATGGCGCCTTCGGTCTTCGCCAGCACGCTTGGCGTCTTCTTGCCCAGCGCAGACTCGTCTTCACCTACATCGGGCGCATGCGCGGCTACATAAACGAGGCCCGCTACCTTCGGATGCACGCCGGCTTCGGTAATGATCGAGCCGCCATAACTATGGCCGACGAGCAGCGTGGGACCGTCCTGAAGATCGAGAACGCGCTTCGCCGCGGTGACATCGTCGGCAAACGACGTCTCGGGCTCCTGCACCATGCTGACATGGAAGCCCTCCCTGGTGAGGATTTCATAGACCGGTTTCCAGCCTGATGCATCGACCCAGGCACCGTGTACGAGCACGATGTTCTTCAATGGCTCGGCCTTCACCGGCACAGTCATCGAAACCAGCGAGAGGGCTCCCGCGAAGGCCAGGCAGATTTTGAGGTGTTTCATGTCAGATCACTCCGGGTTTGAGTGATGCGAACCTAGCGACGAAGTTCGTCGCCGTATTTCCTCAATAAACTATCCTTGCGACTTCGCACGCCCAATGCGGCCACGCCAAGCTTCACAACCGCCTATCCGAATCGGCGGACGCACGCGCGCCGTTTGTTCACGTTCTGGTTTGGCTAAGTGATTGGAAGGGCTTGGTGGGCGTACCAGGGCTCGAACCTGGGACCCATGTTCAAGAGTGGACCGATACTTGAGGACATCGGGCCATGACCGCCAGTCAAAACGTCGGCTACTCGATCATAGCCGGGATCACAGCCAAGCCG
>DATCXE010000792.1:0-6631 GCA_036565985.1 Bradyrhizobium sp. | reverse complement strand
TTCCGGCGCGGGCGCCATGGACGGCTTTGCTGCCATCGCCACCGGATTCGAACTGGCCTGCGAGGCGAAGACCGCGCTTGCTGCCACAGCGGAGGGCTTTGGAATGCTCCCGACGGTGGCGGGGGCCGCGTTTCGCGAGTCTGACGCCGATGCGGCCTTTCGAACCCTTTCCGTCCTGCTGCTCGGCTTTGCCTCGGCAACGGAAGGTGAGGGCGCGTCATGCAGCGCAATCTGGTCAACGCCGATCAGGTTTGCGACCTCAGGCCAATGCAGCGCACCGGCCCATCCCAGTGCAAAGCTTGCCGCGAGCGCCATCGTGGCGAGCAGGAAAGGGCGGGCGCGCTCGCCGTATGGCTCGCGCAGCACCAGCACGTCATCGCGATTGCGGCTCAGGAGATCCGGCAGGCCCGACGGCCGTCTCGGCAACGACCAGATGTGTTCATGGAAAATCGGCTCGCGGTCTTGCATGGCGTGACCCACGGTTTGATTAGCCGATGATGTTCCCGGAAGCTGAATCGAGTCTTAACAATCAGGCGGACGAAGCGCGCGATGCGCGAAAAGCGTCGTGCCCAGCGTAGACCGGGGCAACGCCGTCCGTGACGACTTGTTGGATGATCGCGCGCCTGGGCTTGCGGGCTACTTCCACACCGACCTGTCGGCGTCCCAGCGCTGGCCCTTGAACGCCTTGGCCAGCGCTTCGACCGAGCCATTGTCGTCCTTCGGCTCGCCGCCTTCCTCGTCGCCGGTCGACTCTTCCGACAGGTTCAGCTTTGGGCCCGTACCTTCATCCGCGGTGGAGACCGTGGGGCTCGAGATCCACAGCATCAGGCGGTCCGATGCGCCCGGTCTGTCCGGCGACACCAGCGCGGTGATGTCGACAGTCTCGGTGAGGGCGAGTGCGGGATAGATCTGGCTCGGCCGCTTGAAGGTCAGGTTCAGCTTCCCGGTGTTGGCGTCCCATTCGGCGCCGGCAGGCTTGGCGGCAAGCGTTTTCGCAAGCACGCCCGACATCGTCGATGCGATCTTGTCCCTGTTGAGCTTGTCGCCGTCGCGCCATTCGGCGGCGGCAAACCGGATGGTGCGGTCCATCTCGACGCTGCCGCTGGTCCATCCCGCGGCGAGTACACCGGGGATCGACCTGGCCCTGGCGATCAGCGCGGCCGCACGTTCCGGATCGACCGTGAGGGTGATGGTCTGTTCGCCGGCACGCAGGGCGTCGCATGTGATCGCAAGGCTGCCCAGTCCCACCTCGACGGCTTCGCCCTTCAGGCTCTTGAGGAAATCCAGCGCGGCATCGAGCTTGACCCGCACGCCGATCGCTTCTGGCGACACTTCGGTGAAATCCTTCGGGCCCGGCGTGATGCCGTCGTCGCTGGTCTGGTTCTCCTGGAATTCCTTCTCGCTGAGATCGGAATTATCCGTCGAGGCCACTTCGGTCACGGTCTGGCCGATGCTGATCTGGCCGCGGAACTCGAAGGTGTCGCCGGTCGGCTTGCGCAGCAGTTTGATGTTGACCGGCTGCTTGTCGCCGATGCTCTGTGTGGTGCCGGTCAGGTTCTGGCCGCTGACGGTGAGGTTGGCGACGAAGCGGTCCTTGCGGTCGGAACCCTTCTCGGCGGGATAGCAGACGTCGAGCACGGCGGCCGTGACGTTCTTGCCCTGCCGGGTTTCCTTCAGCACGACGTCGGCATTGCCGTCCATCAGGCCGTCGATCGAGGTGAAATATCGCGTCTCGGCCGCTCCCGGCGCCGCCTTGGGCTGCGGTTTCGTCTGGGCGAAAGCCAGATCCGCGGAGACCGTCACCAGACCGAGCAGGCAGAGCAGGAGCGCGCGCATGTGAAAATTCCCGGGACGATGAAACCGGTGACGTCGTAGCAGCAAACCCCGATGTCTTCAGCCAAAAAGAAGGCGATGAGGAGGCCTGCGCCTTGGCTCGGCGAGGGCCAGACACTCGTTCGCCGCCACGGCTTTAGCAAAGTCAGGGACGCACCGGCGGAAGGGTTCCCTCCTTGCGGGGAGGGAGCCTGAAGGGCATGCCCGCCTTACATCGCGTTGCAGCCAATATTCCGCGGCGCCAAAAAGAAGACCGCCCGGAGGCGGCCTTCGATCTGTCTGGCAGGGACAGGGCGGGGGGCTCAGAAGCCCATGCCGCCCATTCCGCCCATGCCGCCGCCACCGCCGGGCATCGGCGGCGCAGGCTCCTTCGGCAGTTCGGCGACCATGGCCTCGGTGGTCACCAGCAGGCCGGCGACGGAGGCGGCGTCCTGCAGCGCAGTACGCACCACCTTGGCCGGATCGATGATGCCCTTGTCGACCATGTCGACATATTCCTCGGTCTGGGCGTCGAAACCGAAGGTCTCGGACTTGTTCTCGAGGATCTTGCCGACCACGATCGAGCCCTCGACACCGGCGTTCTCCGAAATCTGGCGAACCGGAGCTTCCAGCGCCTTCAGCACGATATTGATGCCGGCCTGGACGTCGGAGTTGTCGTTGTTGATGCGGCCGACGGCCTTCTTGGCGCGCAGCAGCGCCACGCCGCCGCCCGGCACGATGCCTTCCTGGACGGCCGCACGGGTCGCGTTGAGGGCGTCCTCGACGCGGTCCTTCTTTTCCTTGACCTCGATCTCGGTCGCACCGCCGACGCGGATGACGGCTACGCCGCCGGCGAGCTTGGCCAGACGCTCCTGCAGCTTCTCGCGGTCGTAGTCCGAGGTGGTTTCCTCGATCTGCGCCTTGATCTGCGTGACGCGGGCCTCGATGTCCTTCTTCTTGCCCGAGCCCTTGACGATCGTGGTGTTCTCCTTGTCGATCACCACCTTGCCGGCGCGGCCGAGCATGTTGACGGTGACGCTCTCGAGCTTCATGCCGAGTTCGTCGGAGATCAACTGGCCGCCGGTCAGGATGGCGATGTCTTCCAGCATGGCCTTGCGGCGATCGCCGAAGCCCGGCGCCTTGACGGCGGCGACCTTCAGGCCGCCGCGCAGGCGGTTGACGACCAGTGTCGCCAGCGCTTCGCCCTCGACGTCCTCGGCGATGATCAGGAGCGGACGGCCGGACTGCACCACGGCTTCCAGCACCGGCAGCATCGACTGCAGGCCGGAAAGCTTCTTCTCGTGCAGCAGCACGTAGACGTCCTCGAGTTCGGCCGTCATCTTCTCGGCGTTGGTGATGAAGTAGGGCGACAGATAGCCGCGGTCGAACTTCATGCCCTCGACGATGTCGACTTCGGTTTCGAGCGACTTGTTTTCCTCGACGGTGATCACGCCCTCATTGCCGACCTTCTGCATCGCCTGCGCGATCATCTTGCCGATGGCGGCATCGCCGTTGGCCGAGATGGTGCCGACCTGGGCGACCTCGGAGGAGGCGGCGACCGGCTTGGCGCGCTTCTCGATATCCTTGACGACGGCGTTGACGGCGATGTCGATGCCGCGCTTGAGGTCCATCGGGTTCATGCCGGCGGCGACCGACTTGGCGCCTTCGCGCACGATCGCCTGCGCCAGCACGGTCGCGGTGGTGGTGCCGTCGCCTGCGGTGTCGTTGGTCTTGGAGGCGACTTCGCGCAGCATCTGCGCGCCCATGTTCTCGAACTTGTCGTCGAGCTCGATTTCCTTGGCGACGGTGACGCCGTCCTTGGTGATGCGGGGAGCACCGAAGCTCTTCTCGATCACGACGTTGCGGCCCTTCGGACCGAGCGTCACCTTCACCGCGTTGGCGAGAACATCGACGCCGCGCAGCATGCGATCGCGCGCGTCTCCCGCAAATTTAACGTCCTTGGCAGCCATTTGAGTTACTCCTGGGAATGGTCCTCACCCTGAGGAGCGGCCCTTGGCCGCATCTCGAAGGGTGAGCTTGTGAAATGGAGAGCCCTTCGAGACGGCAGCTTCGCCGCCTCCTCAGGGTGAGGGAGAGCGTGCGTTAGCTCAGCACGCCCATGATGTCGCTCTCCTTCATGATCAGGAGTTCCTCGCCATCGAGCTTGACTTCGGTGCCGGACCACTTGCCGAACAGCACGCGGTCGCCGACCTTGAGGTCGATCGGGATCAGCTTGCCGGCTTCGTCGCGGCCGCCCGGGCCAACGGCGGTGACTTCACCCTGCGACGGCTTTTCCTTGGCGCTGTCGGGAATGATGATGCCGCCCTTGGTCTTCTCCTCGGCATCGATGCGCTTGACCACGACGCGGTCGTGAAGCGGACGGAATTTTGATTTCGCCATGACGTCTCCTCTTGAAGTTCCTCTGGGAGGCTTCGGTTTCCGAACGGGTTGCCATTGAAACTGGCTGGAATGCCGGGTATTCGATGCCGTCCCGGGCGGGACGGTTCGGCCCTTAGCAATCGTTGCATTTGAGTGCTAAACGTGGTGCCGGGGAATATGGCTTGGCGCCGATCCTGTCAAGCAAACAAGGGGGTTAAGGCCTTCTTGAGGCCAATATAGGATGCTGCCACGGAAACTAATTCGGAGCGCCGGCGTAATTCAACCGACGTCATTGCTCCGGCAGGCTTTTTGGGCTTGGTTGCTTGACGGGAGCGGCCCAGGGAATTGCTCGGGGGAATACCGATGAAGAAGTCACGTCATGCGCGTATGGTTGCCAATCTCGCGATTGCGTCGACGCTCACGATTTTTCTCGGGGGCTGCGAGACCACGGGATTGAATTTCGGATCGTCCTCGCAGAACGTCGCACCGCCCGAGCCAGGCGTGGCGCCTGAGATGCCGGCCAGCATCCGTGCTGACGAGATCGTTGGCCGCTGGGGCCTCGCTTCATTCCAGAATCCCAACGACCGTGCCCGCACCGAAGCTGCGGCAAAGGGTCAGTGCAAGCAGCCTTACGTGATCGGCGCCGGCCAGTCCGGCGGCGTGGTCATGCACCTGGCCGACCAGGCCACCCCGCAGGAACTGCGCCTCAAGGGCAGCCCGGGCGGAAAGAACTATATCGGCCCCGCGGGCCCGACCCCCGGCGAACAGGATCGCGAGATCATCTCGTTCGACGGCCGCATCCTCGTCACCCGCTTCATCGACAAGGATGCCGCGGTCCGTTACGGCAACATGGTCTACGTCCGCTGCGCGCCGAAGGCGTAAGTAGTAAAGCCTCATTTCCTCGCCGTCATGCCCCGTGAAGGCGGGGCATCCAGTACGCGGCGGCCTTTCCGCTGAATCGCTGACGTCTCTGGAATACTGGATCATCCGCTTTCGCGGATGATGACAGCGGAGAATGGCTCGCCAAACAAAAAACGCCGGCATCGCTGCCGGCGTTTTGTTTTTATCCGCCTTAACCAGTTCGATCAGTCGAACAGGGCGTCGATGTCGTTCTGCGAGGCGTGACCCTCGTCGCCGTCGAGCCTGGGGCCGTTCAGCAGCTTGGCGTCGCCTTCGCGGGTGTCGACGATCGGCGGCGCGTGCGCCTTGATGGCGTCGACGCCGCCCCAGATCTCCATCATCTCGACGATGTGCGTCTCGATGAATTTCATCGTCGCCATCACCTTGTTGATGCGCTGGCCGGTGAGGTCCTGGAAATTGCAGGCCTCGAAGATCGCGACGACGCGTTCCTGGATTTCCTCGCTGAGCAGCTTCTGCTGGTCGGGCGAGATGTTCTTGGACAGCGCGGTCGCGGCCTGGTCGATCGCTTCGACTGCCTCGAGAATCTGCTGGGTGGCCTGTTCGGTGCCGCCGACGACGGCGCCGAGTTCGCCGTTGACCTTGGCCATCTCCTGGCCGTCAAAGCTCTTGCCGTGCAGGGTGGCGATTTCGCGTTTGGTGCGGTTGATCGCGTCGTGAATGAGATCGAGCTCGACCTTCAGCTTCTCGCACTGTTCGATCTGGGCGCGGTAGGTTTCCAGCAGCGCCTGGGCGTCGGCCACCTCGCGGCTGACTTCGGCGGCCACGGCTGCGGTGGTGGCGTCGGCAGGGCGGGCGGGGCCGGCGGCGGCCATCTGCGCCCGGATGGCGCGCAACTCGGCCATGATCTCGTTATGCATCGGTCCGATCTCGCCGCCTTCGACAGGCATGGAGATGGGCGTGTCGCCCAAAATGGCTTGTTCGATCCGAAAACGTTTGCGCATAACCGACATGAGTTTTTTTCCCACCCCTCTAATACCCGCTTGTTTTAGACCGACGCGATTTAACGTGAGGTTCACGCCGGAACATCTCGTGACGGCGCTTTGTAGCCGGCTGCAAACCAGCGATTAACCATGAGGCTTGCGCGTTCATTCAATATAAACGCTACCCGGAAAATCCGGGCGCGCTTGACGACGTGGTGAATCGAAACGCCGTTTCTGTTTACCAAACCGATCAGGTTTTCATTTGTATTGATCGCATGCAACGGCGCCGCTCGGTCGCGGTTGCGGACCCGCAGTGACGAAACAGTACAGAGTACGTCGATGTCCGGAAAAATCTCTCTTGCGCTCCTTGCGAGCGTGTCTTGCCTTTGCTTCGCCGGTGAGGCCGCAGCGTTCGACGCTCCGCGATCAGGTGAACGAATGATCTATTCCTACGAGCCGCCGCAGCCGGCGCCGCGCATGGCCTATGCCGGGCGCTCGCAGATGGGCGGCGGATTCATCGAATTCCTGTTCGGCGACGGGCCGCAGGGCGGGCGCTATCCGCAGCAGCCTTCATATGAACAGCAGCCCGGTTACGGCGG
>DATCXE010000788.1:0-2263 GCA_036565985.1 Bradyrhizobium sp. | reverse complement strand
ACGCGGTACCCGACGGCGCGTCGATCTTCGCCTTGTGATGCATTTCGAGAATTTCGATATCGAAATTTTCGTCCAGCGACTGCGCGACGCGCTTGACCAGCGCGGCGAGGAGATTGACGCCAAGGCTCATATTGCCGGACTGCACGACGATGGCGCGGGAGGTCACGCTCTTGATGACGGCCATGTCGGATGCCGACAGCCCGGTGGTGCCGACGATGTGGACCAGCCCGCGCTGGGCGGCAATCGCGACATTGGCGATGGTCGCCGCAGGAACGGTAAAATCGAGAATGCCGTCGGCATTCGCCGACAGTTCCCACAGGTCGGCCGAGAGTTTGACGTCATTGGCCGGCAGGCCGGCGAGCACGCCGGAATCCTTGCCCATCAGTTCCGACCCCGGCGCTTCCAGCGCACCGGTCAAAACCGCACCCGGCGTTTCCGAAATGACGCGCACCAGTGCGCGTCCCATCCGTCCGCCGGCACCCGCTACGATCAACCGCATATCGGCCATGGCTTTTACCTCTTTACGCCCTATAGCGGGGCGGGGGCGTTCCGGCAACCGAACAGGCGCTTCGAGGCTCCCGGGTGGGCCATGCGAACCCGGGCTGGACGAGAGAAGAAGGTGGCAGGACGGGGTCCCACGCTGCGCGCTCGATCCGGCCATGATGGCTACTGGCCGACCCATGCCAGCTGGCTCAGGCCAGACGCCCGGAGACCGGGGAGTGCTTGCGGCTAAAGGGTAAGCTCCATGTCCCTCTTCAGAACGACCCGGCCGTCGCGCTCGACGACATACGTGGCCTTGTACGTCCCACGCTCCCAGCCGGTCGACGGACGCTTTCTGCCGGCGAACAACATGAACTGCGCCTTGTTCGTCTGAAGTTGCGGGGATCTGTTTTCGGCGATGACCTTGCCGAGAGGATCCTTGATCGCGAGCTGTTGCGCGTCGCCCGTCTTCAGCCCGATGGCACGAACAAAGACAACGATCGCCTCCGCACTGGCAGACGGCAGTTCCTTGCCCGCGCTTCCATCCTCGATCTGCTCCATCGTTACCGGGCCGTTCGCGAAGCCGGCGTTCAGAATAGCGCGCTCCTGATAGACGAGCTGCTCGTAAAGTGCGGGGTGCCACAGCGGTACGCCACTGCCGCAGGCGCCGGCCGCAGCGCCAAAGGCGAAGGGATCGACAACCGCTCCCGCGTGCCTGACCGTGAAATGCAGATGAGGATATTCGGTCAGCCCCGAGAGACCGACACGGCCAAGCGGCTGCCCGGCTTTGACCAGTTCGCCCGGCTTCACCACAAGGCTGCCGCTGGCCATGTGGCAATACTGGGTCTCCCAGCGCTCCGGATGTTCGACCACGACGCCGTTGCCGCATTCGACGTCGCGGACGGCTTCGCGCGCGGATTTGCCAAAGGCGCCGTCCGGCTCACCGTCCCGGGTGCGAAGAACGCGGCCACTTGCGGAAGCGAGAACTTCCACACCTGCCCTTTGCGACGCCAGCGACGGCAAGCGAAAGTCGGTCCCGTTATGACCGTCATACGTCCGCGTGCCGCACTTGAAGTCTCGCGCCGAGGCTGACGGGTCGGCATCGGTGTAATTCTGGATGTAGCAGGTCCGGCCAGGTTCGCAGGCGATTGGAAGTCCCAGTTGAATGCCCTGGCCGAGCACATCGGAGGAGAAGCCCAGCGCTGCCGCAAAGGCCAAGGCCCGGGAAAGGGTCGCACCGGAGTTGAGGTCTCGGGTCATCACGAGCAGCCTGCACATCAGTTCGGAGGCCGCCTGCCGAATTGCGGCACGATGACCGTAGAGTTCCACAGATCGATATCGGGCACGACGATTGGCGAAACACGCCCGGAAACAGTCGCACATATTTCTTGATGCGATGAGGTTCTGTAAAGTCGGCGCGACGGCGCGGCTTCCAACTTCCAATTACGGCTGCGGACCGTCGTAGCCTTCGATCACGATGAGATCCGCGATCGAATGCGGTTGCCGCACCTTGATGTTGGCCTGGTATTCCGGCGAATTGTAGCAAGCCAGCGCTTTCTCGTAGCTGTCGAACTCGATGACGACGTTGCGCGAGCGGCTCTGCCCCTCGACCGCGGTGAACTTGCCGCCGCGCACGACATATCGCCCGCCGAATTTCTTGAAGATCGCGGGATTGGCCGCCGCATAGGGCTTGTAGCCCTCGTCGTTGTTAACATCGACGCGACCGATCCAGTATCCCTTCGCCATCTCACTCTCCCGTTTGTTGTTTCATCAGTCAGACTAG
>DATCXE010000402.1:0-38552 GCA_036565985.1 Bradyrhizobium sp. | reverse complement strand
AGCGAAACCGCATCCGCCGAAATTGCGGCGCAAGTCGCCGAGTCGAACGCAATCATGCAGTATCGCATCGCCGAAATCGGGCGCTGGTACGAGCCCGACAAGCTGATGGGCTATTTTGTAGCGGTTTATTTCGGGAAGCTTCTGGTATGGGACAAGGTCCTCGGGCTCGGCACGACCGATCCGCTTGCGGGCTTCGCGGCAATCACCTCGAATCTCGTGGTGTCTTTCTACTTCGCCAAGCGAGGTTTTGAAAACGTCGCGCGGATCATCAAGCGATGACTGGCGTGCAGGCCGCGGACATCAGAGCCATCGTTGTCGAGACGCTGGCCGAACAGCAAAGGCTACGGCAGGAGGATATTGATGCCGTGGTCCTGAAGGCCGTCGCGACCACTCTGACCTCGTTCGGCATCGAGGAGGACGATCGGCGGGAGCTGCGCGCGGACTTTCAACATTTGCGGCGATGGCGCAGAAGCGTTGAGCAGGCGCAGAGCTATACTTTCAAGGCTGCCATCACTGTGATCGTGACGGGGTTTGTCGGAGCGGTGTGGCTCGGCATCAAGGCGACCCTGGGGAAATGATCGCTGCTGAACTGGTGTCCGACGTCCTCTGTGGGCAGCGAAAAGCCGGAACTCAGGTGTAGCCGAATGTACCGAATTAGCGCCGTCGATGGGAGCGATGACGAGATCGCCGACACGTTGGCCGAACTCCATCGGCTGACTTTCTTTGGCGCCGCGTCGGTCCCAACGTTCGATCAGGGCCACTGGTGGCTCGCTTTTCACAAAACGGAGTCGGTTGCGTTCGCCGGACTCATTCCCTCCACCCACGTCCGCAATGCCGGCTATTTCTGTCGGGTTGGCGTATTGAGCGAGCATTGGGGAAACCGGCTTCAACTGCGATTGATGCGGGCCCTGGAAGCGCGGGCTCGCCTGATCGGATGGCGCTCAATCGTTTCCGATACCACCGATAATCTGTCGTCAGCCAACAATTTTATCCGGGCCGGCTACCGGCTGTTCGAACCAAGGCACCCCTGGGCCTGGCCGCGAACGCTCTACTGGCGGAAGGTCATCAAATAGCTGGAGGACGCAGTTCTTGCCCTCTCGACTGCAGCGATCGCCCGGCGGCCTGTTGGCTGCCGGGCTTTTTCCCGTTTTGGGAGTGCCGCGGAGCTAACGCGGTTTGGCCGTGCCGATGGCACGCCTTGATCATTGGTGACCAGGCGGTAAACTGGAAAGGTTCGGTCGCAGCATATGCGAGATGACCGCGCGAGTGAGGAAGAAGGCTATGGTGGGTGACGGCGGCCGGCCGAATGCAGGTGCCTTTGCGGGGCCTGGTACGGAGGATTATTCCGCCATGGTCGCGCGTGCCAGGGCACTGATCCCAAGGTTACGCGATCGTGCGTCCAGGACCGAGGAACTCCGGAGGCTGCCGCCGGAGACAGAGCGCGACTTGCACGATGCCGGCCTGTTCCGGATCGTGCAGCCCAAGCGTGTCGGAGGTTCCGAACTCGATTATGTGTCGTTGATCGATTGTGCCGATGCACTGGGGCAGGCAGATGCTTCCGTCGCGTGGAATTTCGCCAACCTTGCCAGCCACCACTGGATGCTGGGCATGTTCGATCGGCACGCTCAGGACGCAGTCTGGGGGAGAGACGCGAACTCCCTGATCGCGTCGTCCTTCATCTTCCCGGCCGGCCGCGCCAAGAGGGTGGATGGCGGCTATGTACTCAACGGCCACTGGCCGTTTTCCTCCGGCGTGGAGTCTTGCGAATGGAATATGCTTGCCAGCGTGGTTTCTTCCGAAGATGAGGCTGACGGCATCGAGTACCGGATATTTCTGCTCAACAGGAGCGAATACAAGATCAACGATACCTGGAACGCGACGGGCCTGTGCGGTACAGGGTCCAACGATGTCAGGGTCGCCGATACCTTTGTCGCGGAGAAGATGACGGTCGCCGTGAGCGATCTTACGGGCGGACCAACACCTGGAAGCGACGTCAATCCAAGCGCGCTTTATGCGCTGCCGGTCTTCTCGCTGTTTCCGTATGTCTTGTCGGGTGTCGGCCTCGGCAACGCGCAGGCCTGCCTGAACGACTATGTCGAGTTCGCGCGGCATCGCGCCTCGACCTATAATCGTGCGAAGCTCAGCGACATGCAGACGACCCAGATCAAGATCGCGGAAGCATCCGCCAAGATCGACGCGGCCCGCCTCGTCATGCGTACCAACTGCATCGATGCGATGGCCGATGCAAGGCGTGCCCACATTCCCGATCTATCGGTCAAGACCAGGCTGAGACGGGACGGCGCCTTCTCGGTGAACCTTTGCACCGACGCAGTCTCGCTGCTGTTTGCGGCCTCTGGTGCGCGTAGTCTGTTCACATCCGGCGCGCTGCAGCGGCAGTTCCGCGACGCGCACGCGGTGAACTCTCACCTCGCATTCAATTTCGATGCGGCAGGAACCAATTATGGACGTGTGACGCTTGGTCTGCCGTCCGAAAATCTGACGCTCTGAGGTTGGTGGATGTCTGACTCACCCAAACATCCGGCTGACCCGGCAAATGAACTTGCCAGCGACAATTCGGCGATTGATCCCCGGGACTTTCGCAATGCGCTTGGCACTTTCGCGACCGGCGTCACCATCGTCACGGCAATGGCCGCTGATGGAAAGCCATATGGCGTAACCTGCAATTCCTTTGCGTCCGTATCGCTGAATCCGCCGCTGGTGCTGTGGAGTCTCGGCATGTTTTCGCAGGGCCTGACGACCTTCCAGAATGCCAGCCACTTCACAGTCAATGTTCTCGGAGCCTCACAGCAGGCCTTGGCGGCGCAGTTTGCGAAATCTTCAGGCGACAAATTTGCCGGCGTGAATTGGATGCCGGGGCTTGGCAATGCGCCGGTGTTGGCCGACAGCGTTGCCAATTTCCAATGCCGGGCCGCCAACCGATATTATGGCGGCGATCACATCATCTTCCTGGGGGCAGTCGAAGCGTATGCCTATAATCACCGCGAGCCGCTGCTGTTTGCGCGCGGCAGCTTCGGCCAGTTTAGTGCGAGTGATGGCAAGAAATCCTCCTGATCGAATCCTGGGTGATCGGTGGACGTCTGGCGCACTGTAGAAATCGCAAGCGTATCCTGGTGCTATTTCCTTCCCATCTCTGCACGATACCAATCACCGATCTCGCTGGCCGTCATCAGCGCCACGCCGTCATGGCTGATGACATAGTCGAGCAGAGCTTCCAGATACTTGATGCGATGAGGTACGCCCGTGATGTACGGATGTATCGAGATCGCCATGATGCGCGCATTCGTTGCGCCCTCCAGGTATAGTCGGTCAAACTGATCGGTGCATCGTTTCAGGAACTGCTCGGATGGCAGGTGCTGCAGCGCGTGGATGACGATATCGTTGGTTTCGACCGAATAGGGGATTGTCGTGATGGTGCCGTGAGGCGTGACGATGTCTTGCGGCAGATCGTCTATCACCCAGTCCGCAACATACTCGATGCCGTTGAGGCGCAGCAGATCCAGCGTCTGCTCGGTTTCCGTCAAGCCAGGGCTTTCCCACGACCGCGTCGGCGTTCCGGTAAACTGCGAAATTGTTTCGACAGCGCGCTTGATCGCATCGGCCTGGTTCTCGACTTTGTGCATCGGACCCTGCACGAAGCCGTGGCCCATGAATTCGAAGCCTGCCTCGTGCGCGGCGGACGCGACGCGCGGGTAGGCATTGCAGACATTGGCATTGATGGCCAGAGTTACCGGCATCCTACGATCCGTCAGCGCCTTGAACTGACGCCAGAAGCCGGCACGCATTCCGTATTCGTGCCATGACCAGTTCGGTACATCGGGCAAAAGCGGCTGGCCCATCGGTGGGCTCAGCACCGTGCGCGGCATCGCATTTTCGATCCGCCATTCTTCCACGTTGAGGATAACCCACACGGCGAGCTTCTTGCCGCCGGGAAGCTTCAGCTGCGGCCGGTCGATTTGCGCTTGATAGGGTATGCGATCGCTGAGCGCCACGACGGTTCCCTGGGTGAGCCGGCTATTCGGCGGCCTTGAGACGATCCGACGTCCCGGCATTGACTCGCGGCATCACCTTTTCGGCCATCAGTATCATCGACTGACGTCCAAGTTCGCGATCTTTCCAATCTTTGCCTGCGTAGAGCAGCGTGCCAAAAGCGCCGGTCTCTTCCTGAAAGGCAAGGAGTTGGTCAGCAACGCTCTCCGGGGTGCCATGAATGATAAGCCTGTTGCAGATTGATTCCAGCGTCACCTCGTCGTCCGGCTGGTCGCGACGGGTCTTGAACACCTCGATGCGGCCGCCGCGCTTGAGCTTGGTGAACAGCGAGCGGTAGTAATAAACGTAGGGGCCGTTCGGATCGGTGGCGTAAGCCTTCGCGGTTGCCGCATCCCTGGCGACGAAGATGCTCTTGGCAACGCGCCAGTTTGCCGGATCTGCGGCGCGGCCGGCCCGTTCGCAGCCCTCGACATATTTCGGCCAATGGCTTTTGACCCAGGCTGGCATCAGGAAGTTCGCCGAGATCGGATCCCATCCACGCGCAGCTGCTTCCGTCACGCCCTTTGAGAATGGAGCGACCGCCGTCACCACGATCGGGGGGTGCGGCTGTTGCAGGGGACGCGGGATGAAGCCTTGGCCGATCTCTTCGATCAGGGTCTTCTGAACCTTTATGTTCCAGTATTTGCCCTGGAGATCATACGGCGGTTCGCTTGCCCAGATTTGCAGCACCTGATTGATTGCCTCCAGGAACATTGCATTCCTGTCTGCCTCGAGATTCCCGAATACCTCTGCGTCGGAGAGCAGCCCGCCAGGACTGATGCCGAAGATCAGACGTCCATCCAGCATGTGATCGAGCATCGCGATCGAGGCGGCAACCGCAGCCGGATGAGCGTTTGGCATGTTGATCGTGCCGGTGCCCAACTTGATCTGCCTGGTTGCCGCGGCGAGCCACGCGATAAAGGCTATGCAGGAGGTGATGTTCTCGGCCCGGTCAGTGGCATGCTCACCGACATAGGCTTCGGTAAACCCGAGCTCATCCGCCAACAGGAACGCTTCGCGATCCTCCTTGAGGGAAAGCCGCCAATCCTTGCCAACGGGATGAATCGGCATCGTAAAGAATCCAAGCTTCATCGTCTGCTCTTCCCAAAGGCAGGCCTTTTTTGTCGGCAGAGAACGTGCGGCCTTTGCTACGCGAAGACAAGTCCAAAAGTCGGGACAATTGCGGCGATAACAACTTGACCTTTGAAGGTCGCAGCCCTCTAATCCAGCGAAAATGCAGGTACTTGGCCGGGGAGGGTCACGCCGAAATGAAAGCCTCGGCTTTCGCTTATGCCCGTGCAACCAGCGTCGCACATGCGCTGGAATTGCTGGCAACGCATGGCGAGAGGGCCAAGGTCTTGTCAGGTGGCCAGAGCCTGATGCCGGCGATGAATCTGCGCTTGATATCTCCCGAACTGATTATCGACATTGGTGACTTGGCCGAGCTGCGTGGTATCGCGATGAAGCACGGCGTTCTGACCATTGGCGGGCTGACACGCCATGTCGATCTCCTGAAATCCGCAGAAGTAAACGCGCACGCTCCATTGTTGGCGCAGGCGGTCGCCCATGTCGCGCATCCGGCGATCCGTAACCGGGGTACCATCGGGGGCAGCCTTGCTCACGCCGATCCAGCCTCCGAGCTGCCGGCCTGCATGGTCACGCTGGGTGCAACCATCATTGCGTGCGGCCCCGGCGGCGAAAGGCGGATCGCTGCCAATGCATTCTTCGCCGGTATTTATGAAACCGTGCTTTCGCCGCAGGAGTTGCTGGTTGCAGTCGAGCTGCCGGCGGCACCGGCGCATTCGAGACATTTTTTTCATGAGTTCGTCCGCAGGCATGGCGATTACGCGATTGTCGGCCTGGCGGCGCAGGCGATCGTGAAGGAAGGGCAGTTCGCCGACATCCGCCTTGGCTTCTTTGCCGTCGGCGATCGCCCGCTGCTTGCCAAGTCAGCCAACCAGCTGATTGATGTGGCTATCACCCCTGCGGTTTTGTCCGAAGCGTCGTTCTTGTTGGGTGAGGAACTGGATCCCCTGGGGGATCAGCAGGCAACGCCGGCGATGCGTCGGCATCTGGCAAAAGTCTTGCTGGCGCGTGGCGTTTCCTCCCTGCTTTCGCGTCCCGATCTCTGCGCTGGAGCGGCGGCGTGACGAGTACCGCGACCATTTCGCTCAATGTCAATGGTGAGCGCATCGAAGCCGATGTTCTGCCGCGGCTAAACCTGTCGGATTTTCTTCGCGAGCACCTCAAGCTGACCGGTACCCATGTCGGCTGCGAGCATGGGGTCTGTGGTGCCTGCACGGTACGCGTCAATGGTGAGATCGTTCGGTCCTGCCTGATGCTGGCGGTGCAGGCGCAGGGCAGTTCCGTCGAGACTATCGAAGGCTTGTCCGATAGCGGAGAGATTGCCGATTTGCAGGCTGCATTTCGTGCGCGGAACGCACTGCAATGTGGCTTCTGCACGCCGGGCATGTTGATGGCGGCGCAGGACCTGTTGAAACACTCGTCGGTACCGGATCGAGAGCAGATTCGCGAGCACCTGTCCGGTAACTATTGCCGGTGTACTGGCTACCAAGCGATCGTCGATGCCATCGAGATCACTGCGCGGGCGCGCGCCGGGCACCTGTCATGACGTCTGAACGGGCGAATCCCGAAACGCTTTCGGCGCTGGACCGGCCAAACTCCTATATCGGCAAGTCGGTGCCGCGGCCCAACCTCGACCGCTTGATGCAGGGGCGCGGGCTTTACGTCAGCGACATCGAACTACCGCGTATGGTGCATGTCGTGTTCCTGCGCTCGCCGCACGCGCACGCCAACATCCGCGGCATCGACGCTTCGGCGGCCAGGCGCATGCAGGGCGTGGTCGCCGTGATTACAGGCCAGGAACTCGCCGCCGTCATTACCCCTTGGGTCGGCGTGCTCTCCCATATGAAGGGTCTGAAATCCGCGCCGCAAAGCGCGATCGCGGTCGACCGCGTGTGCTGGCAAGGCGAAGCAGTTGCGGCCGTGGTCGCGGCCAGTCGGGCCCAGGCCGAAGACGCTGCGGAGCACGTCCTGGTCGAATATGAGGAACTTGATGCGGTAACGGATATGCATACCGCGCTTGATCCAGCAACGCCCGTGATCCACGCCTCTCTGGGCGACAATCTCGCCTTCGAGCGCTATCACGAGGCCGGCCATGTCGACCGGGCCCTTGCCGAGTCCGACGAGGTGATAGAGGCGGATTTCATTTTCGGCCGGCATACCGGCGTGACGCTTGAACCGCGCGCAGTGGTTGCGGACTGGAACGTCGCAGAAGGGCGGTTGACCATCTATCAGGGCACACAGGCACCCCACATGGTGCAGAATATTGCGGCGTTGCATCTTGGCTTGAAGGAGCAGCAGGTGCGGGTGGTCTGCAAGGACGTCGGTGGTTCCTTCGGCATCAAGGTCCACATTTATGCCGATGAGATGGCCACCTACGCGCTCGCGAAGCTGCTGCGCCGGCCGGTCAAATTTGTCGCCGACCGGGTCGAGAGCTTCAACACCGACATTCACGCCCGTGACCATCATTGCAAGGGACGGATTGGCGTCAAGCACGATGGCGCCATCACGGCATTCGAGATCGATGATCTCACAGGCATCGGACCTTATTCGATGTATCCGCGCACCAGCGCGATCGAGGCCAACCAGGTCGTCAACCTCGTCGGCGGGCCCTACACGAACAGTAATTATCGCGCGCGGGCGCGTGTCGTGTTCCAGAACAAGAACGTCATGTGCCAGTATCGCGCCGTTGGCCATCCGATCGCCTGCTCGGTAACGGAAGGGCTGGTTGATCTGGCGGCGATGAAGATCGGCATGGACCCGGTCGAAATCAGACGCCGCAATCTGATTTCCGATGACGCGTACCCCTGCGCTTCGCCTTCAGGCCTGCGCTTTGAGCAACTGTCGCACCATGCAGCGCTGGCCAAGCTCGTCAAGATGATGGACTACGATACGCTTCGCGTCGAGCAGGCGGCCTTGCGGGCGAAGAACATCCATCGCGGCATCGGTATCGCCAGTTTCATCGAGGTAACAAATCCCAGCGCGGCTTTCTACGGCGTCGGCGGCGCCAAGATATCGTCGCAGGATGGGGTCGCGGTGCGGCTCGACGCACAGGGTTCGGTGATCTGCCAGACCAGCATCACCGAGCAGGGGCAGGGATCGGAATCGCTCACCGCACAGATCGTCGGCAGCGTGCTTGGCGTCTCGATGGATCGTGTCCGTGTGATCCTGGGTGATACCGACAATACACCCTATGGGGGCGGGACCTGGGCCTCACGCGGCGCTGGTATTGGCGGGGAGGCCGCCCTGCAGGCGACCAAGGTGCTGCGCAGGAACATTCTCGACGTTGCGGCAGGCATCCTGCAGTCGACAGCTGGCGAACTTGATATCGTCAATGGTAGCATCGTTAATGCCGCCGATAGCGCGCCACGCATCGAGTTGAGCGAACTCGCGCGGATCGTCTACTTCCGACCGGACACGCTGCCACCGGGTATTCAGCCCGAATTGATGGCGACCCGGCACTTTGTCCCGCGGGAATATCCGTTCGCCTTCACCAACGGCGTTCAGGCCTCCTGGCTGGAGGTCGATACCGATACCGGATTCGTCAAGCTGCTCAAGCATTGGGTTGTCGAGGATTGCGGCACCATCATCAACCCGCAACTAGTCGATGAGCAGATCAGGGGCGGCGTGGTGCAGGGCCTTGGCGCCGCACTGTTCGAGAAATGCGTGTATGACGAGCGTGGCCAGCTTACCAACGCCAACATGGCCGATTATCTGGTCCCGATGTCCGGTGAGATGCCGGATATCGATGTCGGGCATGTGGTCTCGCCGACGCGAGAGTCGGAGCTGGGTGCCAAGGGCGCAGGTGAAGCCGGCACGGCGGGAGCCGCGGCCGCCGTAACCAATGCTGTCAATGACGCGCTCAGACCGCTTGGGGTAACAATCACGGAGATCCCGTTGACACCCCAGGTCATCCTGGGTGCCCTGGGGCGGATCTGATCAACCCTTCCGACAACCAATTAAACTAGAAGAAATGAGAATCACTATGGACCAAGCCCAACGCGTTGAGCAGACCGAATCCAACGAAGTTCTCTATGACGTCGCCGATCATATCGCCCTTATCACGCTCAATGCACCCGAGCGCATGAACACGATTTCCGGACCGATGCTGAACGACCTGACGCGGCTGCTGATCAAGGCGAACGAGGACCGGGATGTCCGTTGCGTCATCCTCACCGGCAATGGGCGCGCATTTTGCGCGGGTCTGGATTTGCGGAAGGAACGCAGCGGTGACGGTCTCAGTTCAGCCTCTTCAGCGACATCGCTGGACTTGCGCAACACGCCACCGACGGTCCTGCAGGCGATGGATAAGCCTACTATTTGCGCCGTGAATGGCGGGGCCGCAGGCTACGGCATGGATACCGCGCTCGGTTGCGATATTCGCATCATGGCGGAATCTGCCAAGCTGGCGGCAGCCTTCGTCAAACGCGGCGTGGTGCCGGAATCGGGTGGCACCTGGTTCCTGCCGCGGATGATTGGCTGGGCAAAGGCCTCTGAATTGATTTTTACCGGCCGCACGCTCTCGGCACGGGAAGCCCTAGATTGGGGGCTGGCCAATGAAGTCGTGCCGGATAGCGATTTGATGAGGCGTGCGCGCGAAGTAGCGCGAGAGATCGCGGCAAACGCTCCCCTGGCAGTGCAGGCCGCGAAGCGCATGATGCGAATGGGGCTCAACGAAACGTTTCCCGATCACGTGCATCACGTCTATCTGCAACTGCTTCCACTGTTCAAGACCCAGGACATGCAGGAGGGAATCAAGGCGTTCATGGAGAAGCGCGAGCCGAAGTTTACGGGTCGGTGAAGCGTGCCTGTTACTCGGCCGCTGCGCTGACGATCACATTCTCTTGCCTATTGGTGACGACGACCTTGATCGCGTCGTCGATACGCTCCCGGGTCATAGCGCAGCGCGGTCGGCAAATCGGCAAGCGGAAATGTGTGGGTGCGGATATTCGTTGCGCCGAAACGCTTTTCCGTCATCAGCGCTGTGGTGCGGCGTGTGGCGCTGCGACCTTCGCCGCGAATTCACGATGTTTGCGGGGGGGGGGCGACCACGATCTGTCTGGCTCCGAATCATGCGGTCGATCTCGATCTGGCCGAGTTGCGCGAGCCGTCCTTCAAGGTCGAGCCGCCTGCGTTCCACCTCCACAGCTGGTTTCCGGGCGAGGAGTTTGGTGCCGTTGTCACCCATCAGGTCCCGATCGGCACCCTTCTGCACCCGTTTTTCGGGCCGGATGGAAAGCTTCTCTAGACGCGGCGTAGCTTGCCGGAACGGTCAACTGCGGGCAGTATCTCGTAATCACCGGTAAGCGGGCGTCTGCTGCGGCCGATATCGCACTCGACTGGCATGGTGCGGGGGCCGATGCCACGCATCAGCGCGCTGCACCCGGCAAGGCCAATCGCTTCATGGATTTTCTCC
Source organism: Bradyrhizobium sp. (assembly GCA_036565985.1). GTDB lineage: Bacteria > Pseudomonadota > Alphaproteobacteria > Rhizobiales > Xanthobacteraceae > Bradyrhizobium. The sequence goes on along the minus strand of DATCXE010000402.1, from coordinate 28,006 downwards.
CTGATGGAAATCTCGCTGGGTAGAGCATTCTTCCCGCGCCCCGTAGCCAGCGGTCTGTTATCCAAGGTCCGCTTGAACTGTGCGATGCCCGCGGGTGATGGTTCGCGTGGGGTGGCAGCCGCCGCATACGTGCGAGGCGCAAACTTGCATCTTATGGGCGGTTGGTAAGCTTTATACTACTACAAGGTCAGCCGCCGCTCGGCCAGCCAAGGTCGCTATCGCATTGATCGGCGGACGGATGTTGCTGGCGGCTGGGTCCGGGGCTAATTGGCGAGATTGTCCGCTTGCAGGTTCCTCGGCCATGTCCTGCGGCCACCAAATCGACGAGGTTGGATGCTTTCCGGTTGAAAAGGGGACCGGCGTTGATTACGGAAGGGTTGCATTCTCAGTAACGTCCCCTGGAGTTTGACTGTCGTGCCTCAACAAAGGACGGGTGAAGCTCACGGATTCTCGAGCAGCAAGCTATCGGTCTTGCGAAGGCATCCGTATTTTGCCGATCTCGAGCCCGAGGCGTTCGACCAGCTGTGCCGCTACGCCAAACATTCCACGCTGAAGCGGGGAGCCACGATCTTTTCCAAGGGCGATCCGGGGATCAGCCTGTTCGCGGTGATATCAGGCACGGTGAAGATCAGCATCTCATCGCCGGACGGTCGCAACGCGATCCTGAACCTGATCGAGGCCGGAGAGATCTTCGGCGAAATTGCGCTGCTCGATAATTCGGTTCGTTCGGCCGATGCTATCGCAAACACGAATTGCGAGCTCTTCACGATTGATAGGCGCGAATTCATACCCTTCGTGCGCAACCAGCCGGGGCTCGCGATGAAGTTCATCGAGCTGCTGTGTACGCGGATTCGCCGGACCAGCGATCAGGTCGAACAGGTCATTCTTCAGAACCTGCCGGGAAGACTGGCCAGCGCGTTGCTTCGCCTGACTGAAAAACACAAATCTTCGCCTCAGGGCCGGACCATCGCGATCACCCAGCAGGAGATGAGCGAGATGGTTGGCATGACCCGGGAGAGCATCAACAAGCAGTTGCGCGCCTGGGCAGGCCACGAATGGGTGCGTCTCGAGCACGGCGCCATTGTCGTTTTGAATGCCGAGATGCTTCGCGAATTGGCCGAAGCGGGATCCGGAAGTGAAGGCGAATCGGGCCCGAAGTAGGGTGATCCGCAGGGGGTGTCTCTGGTAAGGCGTCCTGCGAAGGTGGCCGACGACAAGTCCGGAATGTCAGGATGGTTGAGGATTGGCGCCGCGCTCGATCGTGAATTCGACGTCGATCAGGCCGCGTGAATGATTCATGTCCGATTGCGACATCAGCAAGGTGAGATCCTTACCCCGGAGCGATGCAAGTACCTCCGACAGCCGCTCGGACAGCGCCGGCGCAATGCCTTCGAAGGGCTCGTCGAGGAGCAGGCATTTGGTGCCGATGGCAAGCGCTCGGCCGAGGGCGACCAGCTTCTGCTGCCCGCCGCTCAACAATAGCGCCTTGCGCTGACGCATCTCGGTGAGCTCGCCGATCACCCCATAGACGAAATCGAGCCGGGCCTTGCGGTCGAGATGTTTTGAGACCCACAACGGTAGCATGATGTTTTCTTCGACCGTGAGTTGAGGCACAAGGCAACGATCCTCCGGCATGTAGCCGATCCCAAGCGAAGCGCGCGCATGGCGCGGACTGGACGACAGATCAGTGCCGTCAAACCGCACCACGCCCTGGGCGGGTTTGAGGTGTCCCATGATCGAACGCATCAGTGTCGTCTTGCCCGCACCGTTGCGGCCGACAAGGCTCACCATGGCTCCCCTGGCGACGTGCATTGAAAAGCCGCGCAATGCCGGCATCGACTGGATCTCGACGACGAGGTTGTCGATCTCGAGCAATGGTGTCACTGCGCTCATCGCACGCCTCCGGTGACGTAGCGGCGAACTTCCTGATCCTTCAAGACGTCCGAGGGCGCTCCGTCGGCCAGAACCCGGCCCTGATAGAATGCCACAACGCGATCGGCATAGCGGTTGACGATCTCCATGTCATGCTCGACGAATACGAGGGTCGCAGCATCAGGCGCGACGGCATGAATCACGCGCTCCATGGTCGCGAATTTCTCTTCGGCGGAAACGCCGGAGGTTGGCTCGTCCAGCAACAGCAGTCTGGGGCGGCGCACCAGTGACATGGCGATATCGATCAACTTGCGCACGCCGCCGGCAAGCTCCGAAACCGGACGATCGGCCAGGTCGGCGAGGCCGAAGCGGCCGAGCAGTTCAACGGCCTGATCATGGCGGCCCTGGGCTTCCGCCGGCGCGCGAAGCGACATTTGAGTGCCGACACCGGAAATGGCCACGGTGAGATTCTCGGCGGCTGTGAGTTCGACAAACAGCTGTGGAATCTGGAAGGAACGCGAAATGCCGAGCCGCGCCACGCTTCGCGGCGAGCGCCTGCCGATGTCGGTCCCGTCGAGCGAGATCGAGCCGCTGTCTGGCTTCAGGTAACCCGTGACCATGTTGACGAAGGTGGTCTTGCCGGCGCCGTTTGCGCCAATCAGGCTGATCTTCTGGCCGGCCGGAATATCGAGGGTGAGCGCATCGGCCGCGACCACCGCGCCAAACCGCTTTTCGAGCCCGCGTACCGAGAGAACCGGGTTCACGGAGCGGCTCCTCTCTCGGCAGTGAGCGGTGCGTTGGCCACCGGTGTGTTCCGCTTGCGCCGGTTCTTGATCCAGAGCGAACCGATGCCGCGAGGCAGGAACAGGATGACGCCGAGAAGGAAAACGCCGAGCACAAGCTGCCAGGTATTGGGTAAATAGAGGTTCGAGAACGAACGGACCAGTTCGAGCGCCATCGACGCCACGAACACCGCGGCCACGCTCTGGCTGCCGGCGAGGACCGCAATGAAAACGAACTCGCCTGAGGTAGTCCAGTATGCGAATTGCGGATCGATATGCCTTTGCGCCATCAGGGCAAACGCGCCGCTGGCGCCGGCGAAGATCGCAGCGATCACGAAATTGATCGATATGACCCGGTTGGCTGAGATGCCCAGATATTCGACACGCAGATTGTTTTCACGGACCGCGAGGCTGGCGAGACCGAATTCGGAGCGGAACAGGATGCTCGCGCCGATGCCGGCAAACCCGGTCACGATGATCGAGACGGCATAGAGCATGAAGTCGGCTTCCCGCGGATCGGCGAAGCTCAGTCCAAACAGGGTCGGCCTCCCCACATTGAATCCGTCCGAGCCACCGAGCGCCGTCGACTTCACGAGCGCGCCGTAAAACACCATCGACAGCGCCAGGGTCAACATGCCGAAGAAGATGCCGCTATAGCGCGCGATCAATGGGCCGATGACGAGGCCGAGCAGGCCGCCGCATGCCGCGCCGATGATAACTTGCGCCACGGCGTCGGTGAGGCCCCAGGCATTGGCGATCAACGCGACGCCATAGCCACCGGCGGCGAAGAACAGGCCCTGTCCGAACGACACGTTGCCGGTGCGAGCCAGCACCACGATGCCCAGTGCGATCAGCGCATTGGAGGCAGCAATCGTCGCCAGCGAAAGCGTCCAGGTCGGAAGCACACGGCCGAACAGCGTCACCGCCGCAACGAGTGCGATCATGACCAGGGGGTGCAGGTCCTTCTTCATCAAAGGTCCTTCTTCATCAAATCCGCCTTGCCGTCTCGCGCTTGAACAGTCCCTCAGGACGAAACATCAGTACAGCGGCCATGATGAGATAGATCATGAACAGTTCAGCCTGCGGCATCAGGTGAACGGACGCCGCACGCGCCAGCCCGACCAGGACTGCGCCGACTGCCGCGCCCTCGACACTGCCCAAGCCGCCGATGACCACGATAGCGAAACTCAAGATGATGACGTCCGAACTGAGACCTGGCTGCATCGATATTTTCGGCGCAGTCAGGGCGCCTGCAAGGGCCGCCAGCAGGACGCCGAACGCGAAAGCGATCGCATAAACGCGATTGACGCGCACGCCCATGCTGACGCTCATTTCCTCATTATGTATCACCGCCAGCACGATCTTCCCGATCACGGTGCGGTTGAGGCCGAACCAGATCGCGAAGCCGATCAGGGCCGAAATCGGTATCAGCACCAGATCGTAGCCGACGTAATAGAGCCCGGCGAACTCGAAGTTGCCGAACAGCTCGTACGGCTGCGTCGCATAGATCGGGTTGACACCCCAGATCAGCTTGGTGACGTCTTCGAAGATCAGAAACACGGCATAGGTTACGAGTAGAAGCACCACCTCGTCGCGGCCGTAGAACATCTTCAAGATGCCACGCTCGAGCAGGAGGCCAACAGCGGACGCGATCAGGGCCACGGAGACCAGCATGGCGACGAAGCCGACGCTGGGAGGAAGGCCCTGCGCGGCGACCATCGTGACCGCACTCGCCGCGATATAGGCGCCGAGAGCATAGAAGCTGCCATGGGCGATGTTGAGTATCTTCAATACGCCGAAGACCAGCGTCAGGCCGAGGGCGACGATGAACAGCCACGAGGCCTGAATCAGGCCATCGAGAACAATCGTCAAGAAGAAATTCATGGCGTTGGCGTCACGCAAGTCATTGGCAGGCAGATATCAGCGGCGCGAACTTCAGGCACACGCCGCCTTTGCAGGCTCATTGAGCGCTGGCGCCATCTAGTTGCACTTGGCGCCCTGCATGCCGCCCTTGATCCAGTCGAGCGACTTGACGCCCGGAGGAGGATTGACGCATTCGGCAGCGAAGTACTGGATGTCAACCAGATCGACCCGCTTCAGATCCGGATTGTATTTTGTCCGGCTGAAGGCGATCGGCTGAATCGCCTGATGGCCGTCGGCAAGCTTCATCTGAATGAGACCGCCGGGCGTTTGCCACTCCAGGCCGGTCATGGCCGCGACCATTTCGTCGGTGGAAGGCTTCTTGCCGCCGTTCTTGCTCATGGCCTTCTCGACCGCCGCCTTCAATCCCAGGATCGCCTGTGTCATGCGATAGGATGCCTGAACCGGGTAGACGCCGTTGGCGGCTTCATATCCCTTGAACAGCCAATCGTTCAGCGGCGACTTTTGCGACATCAGGCCATAAGCGCCACGCGCGCCGATGATGGTGCCGTCGGGCATCTTGTCGCCGAGCGGCGGCAACACGTGATCGGCGGCGCTGAGCACGAGCTGGCTGCGTTTCGGCAGCCCGCGGGGAGCCGACTGCAGGATGAAGGCCTGCAGATCGCCGCCCCACAGGCTCGAATAAACCACATCCGATCCGGCGCCCACCAATGCGGATATCTCGGTGCCGTATTGGCCTGCGCCGAACTTGGGCAGCAGGTCGGTCTGAACCTTGACGTTGGGATAGAGTTGTTGGGCTGCGGCGACGAAGTCGGCCCGGCTGTCCTGGCCCCAGGCGTAGTCCTGATTAATCGCCGACAGCGACTCCATCTTGATGTTCTTGGCCTTCATGTATCTGATGAGGCCGACATTATCCATCGTCGCGTGGGCGGCTGTCCGGAACACATAATTGTATTTGGATTCCTCGAAGATGCGCGGCGTGCCGCAATCCATCAGCACCAGCATCTTCTTCAGTTCTTCGGCGATCGGCGCGACAGCAAGGCAGTCGCCGGAACCGATATAGCCGAGTACGACATCGACATTGTCGCGCTGGTAGAGGTTGCGTAGTTCCTGCACCTGCTTGGTGGCGCCGCCGTTCTCGTCGATGATCACGGGCTCGACCTTCATGCCGCCGAAGCCGACCTTTTCGTAAGGGGAGGGCGCCGCTCCCTTGTTCAGCTGGTCGATGACGAATTGCGCGCCGTTGCGGGCGGGAACGCCGAAACTGTCCGCCGCCGGCCCGGACAGGAACGTCACGATACCGAGCTTGAAGGTTTCTTGCGCCGAGGAAGGCGCCACCAGGGCAAATGAAATCGCTGCGACAGCCGCAGTCATGACAGTGCGGTCAGCCCGCCAAGAACGGTTCATGAATTCCTCCCCTCTGATGTCGACGGGTGTTTCCCGCCCGATCATGCGTGCCGTTTTGATCGGCGTCGGCCGTCATTTTCGATGAGTTTAGGCAAGCTTTTGAAGCGCGTCTATACGAGCCACGGCCGGAAGGGAAGATCTGAGCGGCCGGCCGGACAGATCATGTCGAAGATGTCGCACCGGCTCGGCGCTTCTCCTCCCTCACATGTCGAACACCGCCACAGCGCGAATTGGCGAAGCCGTCCCGCCGCGCCACTTCATCGGCAGGCCGATGAAGGTAAACTGGCCGCGGCCGAGCAATTCTTCCAGGTTGCACAGGCTCTCGATATGGGTGATGTCCAGATCGAGGCAGGCCTTGTGGACGAGGGCATTTACGCTGCCCTCGGGCCCCGGCCGCATCGAGTCGATGCCGAAATGAACGATGCCCTGCCTCGCCAGCCATTCGGTCGCAGCCACATTCACCCCAGAGTTGTCGCTTGCATACTCCTTGCGCGGAAACGTGCGCTCGTGGTGGCCGGTGCAGAGCAGCACAGTGCCTCCCTTGGGCACGGATACGCCGGCCTTCGCCACCGCTGCCGCGAGGTCGTCGGGCGAAATCTCGGCGCGCGGCGCAATGTGGCGCAGGTCGATGCAGATGCCCGACACGATGCATTTCTCCAGCGGATACTCGTCGATCGAGATACCGCTCTTGCCGAAATGTCTGGGTGCGTCGATGTGGGTTCCGGCGTGGTCCGCCATCGAAATGAACATCGATGCCAATCCATGCACATTACCGGACTCGGCAAAGGATTCTTCGTGGGTCTTCCAGACGCCGTGCATGACGGGCGGGTGGCCGGGATAGCTCGGCGTGCGATGATAGAACTCACGGCTGAGGTCGACGATCTTCACGCTGGATCTCCTCGCCGCGACTCCGGCGTCTGTTCTAGAACCCGAACATCCTCGGCAGGGCCAGCGACAGCCAGGGGACGTAGGTCACGATCATCAGTACCGTAAACATCACGTAGTAGAATGGCCAGATGCCGCGCATCACCTCGTCGACCGAAACGTTGCCGATCGCACAGCCGACGAACAGTGTCGTCCCTACCGGCGGCGTCAGCAGCCCGATGCCGAGATTGAGCAGCATGACGATGCCGAAATGCACGGGGTCGATGCCGAAGCTTTTCACCACCGGCAGCAGGATCGGCGTGCAGATCAGCAGCAGCGGCGCCAGGTCGAGCGCCGTTCCCAGAATCAGCAGCATGATGTTCAGCCACATCAGCAGCACGTATTTGTTGCTCGATATGGCGACGAAGAACTCGGTCATCTTCGCCGGCATCTGCATCAGGGCAGCGATATAGCCGAAGCACGATGCGGTGGCGACCAGCGTCAGCACCATCGCGACGGTTTGCAGCGTTCGGTACACCAGCAAGGGCAGCTCAGACCATTTGTAGTCCCGGTAGACGAACATGGTGACGAAAAACGCCCAGACGCAGGCGACCGCACCGGCCTCGATCGGCGTGAATACGCCGGTGAGGATGCCGCCCAGGACAATGACGAGCGTCACGATTCCCCATATGGCGTCGCGGAGCATCCTGACCGCCTGCCGGATCGGGACAGGCTCCCCCTTTGGATGCTTGTCGCGATAGGCGTAGAACAAGCAGAGCAGCATCAGCGAAAAGCCAAGCAGCAATCCCGGAAGCACGCCGGCGAGGAACAGACTGGTGATCGACACCACGCCGCCGGTGGCCAGCGAGTAGATCACCGAATTGTGGCTTGGCGGCACGATGATCGCTTGCAGCGAGGCGCTGATGGTCACGTTGGTTGCGAAGACTCGCGGATATCCTTTCTCGGCCATTTGCGGGATCATCACCGAGCCGATCGCCGACGTGTCGGCCACCGACGATCCGGAGATGCCGCTCATGATCGTGGTCGCAAGGATGTTAACTTGCGAGAGGCCACCGCGTATTCGCGTAAAGCCGACGACCACGGCCGCAAAGTCAACTAGCCGCCTGGCCATGCCGCCCTCGGCCATGATGGCGCCCGCCAGCACGAAGAACGGGATGGTCAGCATCGAGACCTTGCCGACGCCGCTGGCCAATTGCTGCATCACCGCGCCGACCGGCAGGTCGATCCAGAGCGCGCCGACGAGGGCGGACAGCGCCAGCGCATAGGCGATCGGCATGCCGATCGCGAAGAAGAAACACATGCTGAGGAGGAGGACGGCGATATCCATGGGAGTTACTCGACCGGTACATGCGCGTCGGCGCCGTCACGGGGCGGTGGCCCGATGGTCAGGCGTTCGACGACGAACAGGAGCATCATGGCGCCGCTGACCACGATCGGCAGATAGGTGATCCCAACCGACAGCCATGGGAATTCATCCACCGAATTGCCCCAGGTGGTCTGGACCAGCTTCAGTCCCCAAACGACCATGAAGATCGCAATCACGCCCATCAACAATTCGCTCAGAAGGAGTGCGGCGCGGCGCAGCAATGGCGGCAGCAAATCCGTGCCGACCGTCATGTTCATGTGGATACGCTGACGATAGCAGTTGGCCGAGCCGATGAAGGTAATGCCCACAGTCAGCAGTACAGCCATCGGCTCAGGCCAGGACGAAGCACTGTTCAGGACATATCGGGTGTAGACCGCCCACGGGATGACTGCCGAAACCAGGACGAGCGCCACGCAGGCAACCACCGCCCCGGTCCAGTAAACTGCATCGACCACACGCCGGAAGACCCCAGCCCCGGAATCGGACATTTTGACCTCGGACATTTCCAGCGCTTCAAATCGCAAACGTCAGAGGAATGGCTGGAGCGGACATCGTCCGGCCACTCGTCTACGGCGAGTAAAGCCCTAGTTCACCGCTTCGATGCGCTTCACCATGGCGGCGTACTTCGCGCCGTACTTGTCCCAGACCGGTTTGACCGCATCCTGGAACGGCTTCTTGTCGATGTTGGTGATGATCTCGGTCCCGGCGGCCTTCATCTTCGCGATGGCGGCATTTTCTGCTTCGTACCAGAGCACGCGCTGCTCGGCCTGCGTTTCCTTTGAAAGCTTCTTGATCAGCGCCTGATCATCTGGCGAAAGCTTCTGCCAGGAGATCCGCGAGAACACCAGAAGCTCCGGAATGATCAGGTGCTCGGTCATCGTGAAGTATTTGGCAACCTGATAGTGGTTCTGCGCCATGAACGAGGGCGGATTGTTCTCCGCGCCATCGACCACACCGGTCTGCATCGAGCTGAAGACCTGATCGAAGCCGAGGGCGACGCCGTTGCCGCCCAGCGCGTTCATGGTGTCCACGAAGAGGGGATTGCCCATCATGCGGACCTTGAGACCCTTGAGGTCGGCGATGGTCCGGATCGGCCGCTTGTTGTTGTAGACGTTGCGCGAGCCGGCGTTCATCCAGCACAGCGCGATCAGGCCGGTTTTTTCGTTCGTTGAGATTTTCGCCAGCAATTCATCGCCGATCTCGCCGTCGATCACCTTCTCCATATGCTTGGTGTCGCGGAAGACGAACGGCATGTTGAACACGTTCACGTCGTCCACGACTGGGCCCACGGCGCCGACCGAAATGCGGGCGATCTGCAACGCGCCGAGCTGAGCCTGTTCGATCATCTCCTTTTCGCCGCCGAGCTGCATTGAGGGGAACATCTGGATCGTCAGCCGGCCGTTGGTGGCGGCTTCCAGCTTCTTGCCCATCCGGACGACGGCTTCGACCGTCGGATAGCCCAGCGGATGAACGTCCGATGCCTTGATCACCATTTTCGTCTGCGCAAATGCAGATGACAGGGGAACCGCGGTCGCCATGGTGGCTCCGAGCCCGGCGCTCAACTTGATGAAGTCGCGGCGTTTCATGGTGTTCCTCCTGATGTTGTTTATCGTTTTGTGGGCTTTGCAATTCTAGGATCGCTCGTCGAAGTACTCCGGATTGATGTGTCGGGTAGCCGAGATATTTTCGAGAAGGTTTTCCAGATGGGTCTCCATGGCCCGTCTTGCGCCCTCGGGATCATGTGCCTCGATCGCGTTCAGGACAGCCTCATGTTCGGCAATGACTTTTGGCATTCGGCCGCGCTGGGGAAGGGTTAGCCGTCGATAGCGATCGACGTGAACTTTCACCTGCTGGATGTATTTCCAGATCCCAGGATAGCCGGCGACATCGGCGACCATAGCATGAAACGTTTCGTCGGCCTGATGGAACGCGCTGTTGTCGCCAACTGCAGTGGCCTCTCGCTGCTGCTCCAGGATCGACTGTAGTGCTAGAATCTGACTTGACGTCGCGCGTTCCGCAGCCATCCGCGCGGTGGTTTCCTCCAGCGCCTTGCGAATGATGATGGCTTCGGGGAGTGCTGCGACCGGAATGCGCGAAACGAAGATGCCGGATTGGGGATAGATCTCCAGCAGGCCTTCGTCCGATAGTTTGAGTATTGCCTCGCGGACGGGCGTGCGGCTCACGCCGTAGGAGAGTGCGATCTGCGCCTCCGAGATCGCTTCGCCGGGGGGGCGCTGCAGCGACACCAACTCGATCCGAAGGTCGGAGTAGATCCTCGACGCGGCCGTCGCTGCACGAGGTCGGCCGCTGCGGCGCGTGCCGGCAGCAATTCGGCGAACCCTTGGATCCGTCCTTTTAGATGCGCCTGCGGGCATGGCTGCGTCCTCGATTGATATATTAGTATATGAACTTGTCCTGGCAACTACAAATCGTACATACGCAGCGTTGAAACGTGCACGTTTGAAACGCACAGGTTTGAAACTGCGCGTGCGGCGCACGGCTTGGCCACGAGTTGGACTGATGCGCTCGGGCCTAGCTGACGAAGCCGGCGCGCTTTCGCTTTTCATGCTGATCGGCGCCGGTCAGCAGGTCGATCAATTCCTGGGCTTGTTGCGGATGGGCTGCCTTCGTCGTGATAGCCGCCGTGTACATGGTTGCGAGTTCGCAGCCCGGTGGCAGTGAGCCAGACAACGTCACACCCTCGGTGCTGATGATCTCGGTCGATTGCGTGCAGCCGATCGGACGTCGCGCCTCGGAGGCTGCGAGTTTGCGCATCGCGGTTGCTCCATTCGGGAAAATCCTGAGGCGGGCGGCAACCACATCGGCGATGCCCAGTTGCCGAAGAACGGTCGCGACGTGAATTCCGGCCGTCGAGGCCTTGGTATCGGGCACGAAGACCGCATCTGCGGCCAGCAGGATCTCGCGCAAATCAGCGGCATCCCTGACGGTGGCCTTGGGATCGCCGGTACGGACGGCAAGGGCAGTTTCAACCAAACCAACATCAGTGATCGAAGGGGCTGCAACAAGATTCTCGGCCGCCAGTCTGGCAAGGAGCGCCGCGGTCAGGATGACGATGTCAGCCGGCGCACTATTGCGCAATTTATCTGCCATGACGCCGACCGCGCCAAATTCACCGGCGATATCAAATCCGGTTTGGGCCTTGAAAGTCGACGAAAGGCTTCCGACCAGGCCCTGTGCGGCGCCGCCGCTGAGAATGTTCAGGCGGCTCATCAAGTCTGTTCCATGGCGGCAATGATTGCGTCGCGCGTGATCGGCAGATGACGCACGCGCACGCCGAGTGCGTCGAACACCGCGTTGGCGATGGCGGCCGTCACCGGGCCGTGGGCGGCTTCGCCGGCGCCGACCGGGTCCACCTCCGGACGCTGGATCACCTCGACCTCGACATCGGGCACTTCGCTGAAACGCAGGATCGGATACTCGGTCCAGCTGGTGCTGGTGATGCGTTGCCGGTCGAAGCGGACGCGTTCCTTCAACACCCAACTCGTCGCCTGAATGGCGCCACCCTCGATCTGGTTGACGACGCCGTCCGGATTGATGGCCTCGCCGACATCGACCGCCAGCGTCAGCTTTCTTACGCGGATGTCCTCGGCGCTCTCGATCTCGGCGATCGCGGCGCAATAGGCTCCGGTGTTCTTGTAGCGGGCAAAGCCGACGCCATGGCCGATGTTGGCCTGCTTCCCCGGCTTCCACCTGGCGCGCTTGGCCGCAGCGCGTATAACGTCCTTCGCCCGTTCATCCCGCAGGTGGCGCAGCCGGAATGCGACCGGATCTTCGCCGCGTTCGGCGGCAAGTTCATCGAGGAAGGATTCGACGGCGAACACATTGCCCTGTCCGCCAAGAGTCCGCAGCGCGGAAGTGCGGATAGGCATGGTCGTCAGCCGATGGCATTCGATGCGCCAGGAAGGAAAATCATAGAGCGGAACCGAGTTGCGATCGCTGCCGCCGCCGTTTGCCTGGGGAGGGTTGGTCGAGACCATGCGAGGAAACGGCTTTGCCAGTTCGAATCCTGCCAGCAGGGCGGGGAGTGCCGCGCGCCCCGGCCGTGCCACATGACCGTTGCCCCAGACATCGTGCCGCCAGCCGGTGATCTCGCCCTGCGCATCCAGGTCCGCCTCGATCTCGATCGCCATGGCCGCCCCGAACGGCGCATCCGACATCTCGCCGTGGCGAGACCACTGAACCCGCACCGGTCGGCCGCCGGCAGCCTTGGCGAGCAGGGCGGCATCGAGCGCGACGTCGTCGGCGGCGTTATGCCCGTAGCAGCCGGCGCCCTCCATGTGCTCGACCGTGATGTTCTCGGCCGGCAGCTTGAGAACCAGCGCCAGATCGGCACGCAGGAGATAGACGCCCTGGCTGTGGGTCCAGACACGAACGTGGTCGCCATTCCATTGCGCCATCGCACAGGACGGCGCGATCGATGCGTGTGCGATGTAGGGCCGGGTATACTGCCGCCGGAAGGTGCGCGTCGTTACGCCGGGCAATGCCGCCGTCTTCTTGTCGATGACCGTCGATTCCGATGGCTGGGCTTTCAGAAATGACGCCAGATCATGTTCGTCGGGCAGTGCCTCGCCGACGGTCCAGGTCGCGCCCTTGCGCAAGGCCTGCAAGGCCAGTTCCGCGCCGTGCTCGGTGTCGCTCACGACGCCCGCAAAACTGCCGTCGCGTACGACCGCGACGAGACCAGCAATCGCCCGGGCGCCATCCTCGTTCAATTCCATAAGCTTTGCGCGCGCATTCTCCGGCCGCAGCACGCGGCCGTGCAGCATTCCCGCCAGCGCCTGATCGTGGATGAATCGCGATCGGCCAAAAACCTTGTCAGGAATGTCGAGCCGCGGAATCGAATTGCCGGCCAGCGCGCGTCGCGTCGCTGCCTTCGGCCGCGCGTCCGGCGTGGCGTCGCGATCGAGCGAGACTTCGTCGGCAAGCTCCCAATAGCTGGTCCTGACATTCCCGGGGCCGGAAATCGTGCCGTCCTCGACATCGAGCGCGTCGATATCGACGCCCAGCCGTTCCGCCGCCTGCTGCAGAAATATTCCGCGCACCTCGGCGCAGGCATGACGCAGCGCGCGGCCCGATTGCTGGATGGAGAGGCTGCCCGAAGTGACGCCTTCGTTGGGGCTGGTCGCGGTCGACGCCCGAACCATCTGCACGCGTGACAGGTCGATGTCGAGTTCGTCGGCGGCGATCTGCGCCAGCGCCGTTACGATGCCTTGTCCGATCTCCACCTTTCCCGGCGAGACCGTCACCTGTCCCGTGCCTGAGAATTTGAGCCACGACGACAATTTCGGGTTCGCCGCGAGGCTCACCGGCAATTTGGACGGAGACGGAGCGGGGGGCTGCTGGTTCATCCCGCCGCCATTTCTTGCGCCGCGCGCAGCACCGCCCGCACCATGCGGTTGTGCGAACCGCAGCGGCACAGGTTGCGGTCAAGCGCTTCCTTCACCTCCCGGCTCGTTGGTGAGGGATTTCGCTGCAACAGCGCCGCAGCACTCATGAGGATGCCCGAAACGCAATAGCCGCATTGCAGCGCCTGCTCGGCAATGAAGGCGCGCTGCAGCGGGTGGGGTCGCTCGCTCGTTCCAAGCCCTTCGACCGTGATGACATCCTTGTCCGCGACCGACCAGAGCGGCGTATCGCAGGCGGACACCGCGTGATCGCCGATGATGACATTGCAGGCGCCACACTCGCCGGCGCCGCAGCCGAAATGCGCGCCGGTGATGCCGAACTGGCTGCGCAGAATATCCAGCAGCGACCGATCGGGATCGGCGTCCACTTCCATCTCAGCGCCGTTAAGGCGGAATCGAAAGTTCGGCATCGAGGGCGAGCCCTTCTCCTGTGCTTCTTATTGCGGTGGCTTGTCGAACTTCTTGACGACTTCCGCCCACTTCACAATATCGCCGCGCAGGAATTTGTCGAACTCATCCGGCGTCATCGACATCGGGACGGCGCCTTGCTGGGTCCAGAACTTGACGATCTCAGGGCGCTTCACCGCCGCATTCACGGCCGCGTTGATCTTGTCGATGATCGGCCCCGGCGTACCCGCCGGCGCCATCAGGCCGAGCCAGATGGTGGCCTCATAGCCGGGAATGCCGGCCTCGATCACCGTCGGAGCATTGGGCAGAACGGTCGAACGCGTCTTGCCCGTGGTCGCCAGCGCGCGCACCTGATTTTCCGCGATGTTGGGGGCCATCGCCGGAACTGCGTCGATCATCATCTGCACCTGGCCGCCGATCACGCCGCTGCGCGCCTCGCCACTATTACGATAAGGCACGTGCACCAGATCGATCCCTGCCATGGCTTTGAACAGTTCGCCGGCCATGTGATACGGCGTGCCCTGGCCCGAGGATGCGTAGTTCAACTTCCCGGGCTGCGACTTGGCGAGCGCGATGAACTCCTGCAGCGTCTTTGCCTGCACGGAGGGATGAACCACGATGACGAGGTCGGAGTAATTGACTGGTGCGATGGGCGCAAGGTCGCGCATCAGTTCGTATTTGCGCTGCGGAACCAGCGATTCATTCGCGGTCTGGGTGTTCGACATCATCAGCAGCGTGTAGCCGTCCGGCGGTGACTTGGCGGCTTCCTGCGTGCCGATGACGCCGCCGGCCCCGGTACGGTTTTCGACGACGAACGGCTGGCCAAGGGTTTCCTGCAAAATGCTGCCGATCTGGCGGGCGGTGACGTCGGCAGGCCCGCCTGCGCCGAAGGGGACGATCACCTTTACCGGACGTGATGGATAGTCCTGCGCCAGGCCTGGCGTGGGCAAAATGACGGGCGACGTAGCCAGAAACGCGGCCAGAGCTAACGCTGACCCCAGGCCCCCCATATCAACCTCCCTGTACTAGGTGCTCTCTGCCTGTTAGCCGGCCTCGTGCCAAGTCTAGCTATCTGCGCGCGGTCCGCTAGTCCCGAACTGCGGGAGCAACGCGGTGGGCGATGGACAGCGGGCAATCCATAGGAATAATGCAGACGTTCAGGTGTATCTCACTTCGCCAACAAGCGCGGGGAATGAAGACATGAAACACCCAGGGATCTCGCGCCGCCAAATGCTGGCTGGCACCGGCGCCGTTCTCGCAGGCGCAGCATTCTCCACCCGCGTGATGGCCGCTGCGCCGCCGCCGGAACCGGTCACACCTGAACTGATCGCAGCGGCGAAGAAGGAAGGCCAGGTCATCTACTACACTTCGACCGATCTGCCGGTCGCCGAGAAGCTGGCCAAGGCGTTCGAGGCAAAGTATCCGGGGATCGCGGTCCGCGTCGAGCGCACCGGGGCGGAACGCGTGTTCCAGCGCATCGGCCAGGAATACGCCAGCAATATTCACGCCGTCGACGTGGTGAATTCGTCCGATGCCGCGCATTTCATCGTCTGGAAGCGCGATGGCATCCTGGCGCCCTTCGTGACGGAGGATGTTGCAAAATTCTATCCCGACGAGCACAGGGATCCCGACGGCCAGTTCGCGAGCTTTCGTGTTTGGCTGAGCATCATCGCCTACAGCACCAATCTGGTGAAGGCAGACGACGCGCCCAGGAGTTTTGCCGACCTGCTCGATCCCAAATGGAAGGGCAAGATCGTCAAGGCGCATCCCGGCTACAGCGGTACCATCATGACCGCGACCTATCAGATGCAGCGCGATCTCGGCTGGAGCTTCTTCGAACAGCTTGCGAAGCAGAACATCATGCAGGTTCAGTCATCGGCCGATCCGCCGAAGAAACTCGATCTCGGCGAGCGCGCGGTGATGGCCGACGGCAACGAGTACAACATTTTCCAGATGAAGGAGGCGGGCCGCCCGGTCGAGCCGGTTTATGCCAGCGAAGGATCGCCCCTGATCATCGGACCGAACGGGGTCTTCAAGGATGCGCCTCATCCGAAGGCCGCACGGCTGTTCCAGTCCTTCAGCCTCAGCCGGGAAGCCCAGCAACTCATTATCGATGTCGGCGGCCTTCGCTCGGTGCATTCGCAAACCAGCGAGAAAGCCGGGCGCAAGCCGCTCAAGGACATCAAGACCATGAAAGACGATGCTGCGGCGGTCGAGAAGGAGGGTGAGGCGATCAAGGCGCGCTACACCAGGATCTTCCGCGTTTGATCGGCATGGGCCCGGGACTGCCCACGACATCGGTCGCCGAGACGCTTGCCGGCAAAATCGTCGCGCTGAAGCCCGGCATATTGCCGTCCGAGACCACGCGCAAATGCGAGGATCTGCTGATCGACGTGGTCGGATTATGCGTGACTGCGCGCCATGAGGACTACGTCGTAAGCGCGCTGGCCGGTTGCGACGATGACGGCCCCTGCACGGCGATCGGGCACAAGCGCAGGCTGACGGCGGCAGGTGCCGCGTTCGTCAACGGTACCGCCGCACACGGTGAGGATTTCGACGATACTTTTGAGGGCGGTCCGGTGCATGCCGGCGCGGTCATCGTGCCGGCGGTGCTTGCCGCCTGTGAGCGGCACAATCCGGACGGTCGCATGGCGCTGATCGGGATTGCGGTCGGTACCGAAGTGCTGTGCCGCTTGAGCCTGGTCGTGCCTAAGGCCGTTCACAGGGCGGGTTTCCATCCGACCGCGGTGTTCGGTGCGATCGGGGCGGCTGCCGGCGTCGGCGCAGCGCTTGGCCTCAACGCGAGACAAATCGTCGACGCGCTCGGCGTGGCTGGCAGCATGGCCGGCGGCATCATCGAATATCTCGCGGAAGGCGCCTGGACCAAACGGCTCCATGCGGGATGGGCGGCGCAATCGGGCATCCGTGCGGCGCTGTTGGCGCGGGCAGGGTTTTCTGGTCCGCGGACGGTGTTCGAGGGCGTGCACGGGCTGTTCCATGGGTTCGCACACACCACCGAGGGCGATTACACGGCGCTGACGGGCGATTTCGGTACGCGCTGGGTGACGGACACGCTGGCGTTCAAGCCCTATCCCTGCGGAACGATGGCGCAACCCTATATCGATTGCGCCCGGCGGCTCGCCGCACGCGGCATCAAGCCGGAGGACATCACCGAAATCGTCTGCGAGGTGGCGGAAGGGACGGTCCACCGGCTTTGGGAGCCATTGGCCGACAAGCAGCGTCCGCGTAATGGGTATGCCGCCAAGTTTGCGGTGCCTTATCTGCTGGCCACGGGGTTTGTACATGGCGGTGTCGGACTCGGCGCCTTTACGGATGGCGCCACTAGCGATGAGCGGGTGTTATCGCTCGCCGCCAAAGTGAAATTCGTGATCGACCCTGATAATCCCTATCCGAACGATTACACCGGCCACATCCGCGCCACGCTCCGGGACGGCAGCGTGATCGAGGAGCGTCAACCTTATCTGCGTGGCGGCGCACGGGAGCCGCTGACGCGGCAAGATGTGACCGACAAGTTTCTGCTCAATGCCGAGCATGGCGGCTGGAGCGCCGCGCAAAGTGAAGCGACGTTGAAACTGATGGCAAGTCTGTATAATGGCCGCATCGATCTCTCCTCATTGCGCGGGTAGCGGCTCATGACCAAGGAACTCGCCGGCAAAGTCGCCATTGTCACCGGCGCGGGCCGCAATATCGGCCGCGCGATTGCGCTGACGCTCGCGGAGGGCGGGGCCTCCATCGTAGTGAACGCACGCAGTAACCGCGCCGAGGCGGACGCTGTCGTGCGCGAGATCGAGACTGCCGGCGGGAAGGCACTCGCTCACATCGGCGACGTCGCCGACGCCGTGGCTGTGCAGGCAATGGCGGATGCAGCCGTCAAGGCATTCGGCGGTATCGATATCCTCGTCAACAACGCGGCGCTGCGGCGCGAAAAGCCGTTCGCCGAGATGGACTATGCGGCGTGGCGCGAAATCCTCGACGTCACGCTCGACGGCACGTTCCACTGCGTGAAGGCCTGCCTTCCGGCGCTGCGCAAGTCGGGCGCGGGGACCATCGTCAATATCGGCGGTCTCAGTGCGCATACCGGCGCAAAGAATCGCGCGCATGTGGTGACGGCCAAGGCGGGCATCATCGGCTTCACCCGCGCGCTGGCCCATGACCTCGCCGATGACGGCATTACCGTTAACTGCGTGGTTCCCGGCCTGATCGGCACGCCGCGACCCAGGGACAGACCGGAACCGGCGCATCATCTGACCCACCAGACCATCACCGGTAATCGCGGCCGGCCGGAAGATGTCGCGGCGACCGTGCGATTCCTTTGCGGGCCCGGTGCGCGCTACATCAACGGGCAGGCGATCCACGCCAATGGTGGTGCCTATTTAGGCGCCTGATGCATGGCCAAGGTGCCGCTTTTGCGGGTGTACTTCCCGACAAAGCCTCTCGGCGACCGCGGCATTTGATGTTACCTAGGGAAGCATGAACCAGCACGCCAAGGTCGATATCCGCCACTCCACCTGTCCGCACGATTGCCCGTCGGCCTGCGCGCTCGACATCGAGGTGATCGAGGGCCGCTCGATCGGCCGGGTGCGCGGCTCCAAGCTGCAGACCTACACGGCCGGTGTCGTCTGCGCCAAGGTCGCGCGTTACGCCGAGCGCATTCATCATCCCGACCGGCTGCTGTACCCGATGCGCCGCACCGGACCAAAGGGCTCCGGGCAGTTTGCGCGAATTTCCTGGGACGAGGCGCTGGACGAAATCGCCGCACGCTTCGATCAGGCCGAGCGCGAATTCGGCGGTGAATCGGTCTGGCCCTACTATTATGCCGGCACCATGGGGATCGTGATGCGCGACGGCATCAATCGCCTGTCGCATGTGAAGAAATATTCGCGGTTCTATTCGACGATCTGCGCCAACATCGCGCGGGTCGGATTTTCCATCGGCACCGGCAAGATCGCCGGCGTCGATCCGCGTGAGATGGGTGTCTCCGATCTGGTGGTGATCTGGGGCACCAATCCGGTGAATACCCAGGTCAACGTGATGACGCATGCCTCGCGCGCCCGCAAGGAGCGCGGCGCCAAGATCGCGGCGGTCGACGTCTACAACAACGACACCATGAAGCAGGCGGATATCAAGATCCTGCTAAGGCCCGGCACCGACGGTGCGTTTGCCTGCGGCGTCATGCACGTGCTGTTTCGCGAGGGTTACGCGGACCGCGCCTATATGGACCGCTACACCGATTGCCCTGACGAACTCGAGACGCATCTGGCGAGCCGTACGCCGGAATGGGCATCGAAGATATCAGGCGTGCCGGTCGAGGAGATCGAGGCCTTCGCGCGTCTGGTCGGCCAGACCAAGCGTTCGTTCTTCCGCTTAGGCTACGGTTTTACCCGCAGCCGCAACGGTGCGGCGCAGATGCATGCCGCACTGTGCATCCCGGCGGTGACGGGTGCCTGGCAATACGAGGGCGGCGGCGCGTTCTTCAACAACGCCGCGATCTGGAAGTTCAACGAG
Source organism: Bradyrhizobium sp. (assembly GCA_036565985.1). Lineage (GTDB taxonomy): Bacteria > Pseudomonadota > Alphaproteobacteria > Rhizobiales > Xanthobacteraceae > Bradyrhizobium. The sequence goes on along the minus strand of DATCXE010000402.1, from coordinate 8,453 downwards.
AGCATCATCGAGGGCCACGACGCGATCGACCACAACACGCGCTGGCTCGACCAATCCAGGATCGGGCGCATCCTGACCGGCGACGCCGAAGCCCTCAAGGGCGGCGGTCCCGTCAAGGCGATGCTGATCCAGAACACCAATCCGGTGACGGTCGCGCCCGAGCAGGAGCTTGTGCGCAAGGGGTTTGCGCGCGAGGATCTGTTTGTCGCGGTGCACGAGCAGTTCATGACCGAGACGGCTGCCATGGCCGACATCGTGCTTCCGGCGACCATGTTCATGGAACATGACGATCTCTATTACGGCGGCGGCCACCAGCATATTTCGGTCGGAGCCAAGCTGATTGATCCGCCCGGCGAGTGCCGTTCCAACCACGAGGTGCTGCAGGGCCTCGGCCGCCGCCTCAATGCCGTGCATCCGGGATTCGAGATGACGCCGCGCGAGCTGATCGACGCGACGCTGAAGAAAAGCGGTCACGGCGATATCGAAACGCTGGAAGCGGACCTGTGGCGCGACATCCAGCCGGATTTCCGCACTTCGCATTATCTCGACGGCTTCGCGCACGCCGACAAGAAATTCCACTTCAAGGCGGACTGGGCCAATCCGCCCTTCGGCAATCCGGGGTTGGGTCCGTGGACCGAGATGCCGTCGCTGCCGGATCATTGGACCATCATCGAGGAGGCGGACGAGAAGCACCCGTTCCGCCTCGCCACGTCGCCTTCGCGCAGCTATCTCAACACCAGCTTCAACGAGACGCCGGGTTCGCAGGCCCGCGAGGGCGCTCCAACGGTGATGATACACCCCGAGGACGCTGCAAGCCTTGCCATCGCCGATGGCGACGCGGTGACGCTTGGTAATACGCGTGGCGAAACCACGCTGACCGCGAAATTGTTCGACGGTGTCCGCCGCGGCGTCCTGATCGCCGAGTCCGTCCATCCGAACAAGGCCCATATCGGCGGCCGCGGCATCAACATGCTGACCGGGGCCGAAACGGTCGCTCCTGTGGGCGGCGCGGCGTTCCATGACAACAAGGTCTGGGTCAAAAAGGCGGCGTCAGCTACTGCGCGCAAGAGCTAGACCGCACTTGCAGTCCACGGTCATCCTGCCGCAAATGCTGGCCAGCATTTGGCAAACGGGTGGGTGGAACAATGACCGACACGAATAGCGTGATACGCGAAAAGCGCGGACAGGCGTTCTGGATCACCATCAACCGTCCGGACAAGCGCAACGCCATCAACGCCGATGTGGTCGCCGGGATCACCGAGGGTTACCGCGAAGCGCATGACGACAAGGACGTCCGCGTCATCGTGCTGACGGGTGTGGGCGACAAGGCGTTTTGCGCCGGCGCCGACCTGCAGAACAGCGGTGCTGCGTTCGCGATGGATTTTTCCAAACCTAACGTCGACTACGCCGACCTGTTGCGGCTGTCGCAGAACGCCACCAAGCCGGCGATCGCGCGGGTAGGGGGCGTCTGCATGGCGGGCGGCATGGGCCTGCTGTGCATGACGGACATGGCGGTCGCGGCCGATCACGTGATCTTTGGACTGCCCGAGGTGAAGGTCGGCGTATTCCCGATGCAGGTGCTGAGCCTGCTGCAGTCGATCGCCCCAAGGCGCCTCGTCAGCGAATGGTCGCTGACCGGCGAGCCGTTCGACGCCCGCACCGCGCAGGCGGCCGGGCTGCTCAATTACGTGGTGCCGGCAGCCGAGCTCGACGCCAAGGTCGACTGGCTGGTCAGCCGCATCGTCGACAAGTCGCCGACCGCGATCCGGCGCGGCAAATATGCCATGCGCGCGATTGCCTCGATGTCGTTCGACGAGAGCATCGCCTACACTGAAAGCCAGATCGCGCTATTGGCGATGACCGAGGACGCCAAGGAAGGCCTCAAGGCCTTCGGCGAGAAGCGCAAGCCCTCGTGGACGGGGCGGTGATCACCCCACGACCGCTTTCAGTCCGGCGGCCTCGATGCCGGCGACGGCGCAGATCTCATCATTGTCTGACGTGTCGCCGCTGACGCCGACGGCGCCGAGCAGGCCGCCGTCACCCTGGATCAGCACGCCGCCGGGCACCGGCACCAGGCGGCCCTGCGCCATCGTATTTACCGCGCTGACGAAATAGGCCTGCTCCTGAGCGCGCTGGAACAGCGCCCGCGATCCCATGCCAAGCGCAAGCGCGCCATAGGCCTTGCCGTGGGCGATTTCGGCTCGCATCAGGCTGGTGCCGTCCTGCGCCGCCGTGACTTTCACGCAGCCGCGGGCATCCAGAATGGTGATGACCAGCGGCTTCAGTTTCTTCTCGACGCCCTTGGCAAGCGCCGCGTCGAGGATCTTGCGGGCGACGTCGAGGGTCAGTTCAGCCATGGTTGGTTTCCTTTGTGGCAAGGTACGGGTGCGAGTTTCGGGCGAATTTTGCGGTTTTTCGGGCCCTGTCGCCGCTATCGCCTCGATCTTGTCGAATGCTGATCAGTCTCTTGCCTGCCGGGGTCCGGCTTGGCAAGGCGAAGCCCTGCTTCTTATGCATTGACGACCCCTGCCGGGCGGGGGACAAGCCCGCCAAATAGTGATATTCGACCGTCGCGAAACCAAGGCTATACCGGGAAGGACGCCCATGACTGTGCATACTGGAAGGCATTTTCTGCAGATTCCGGGACCGACCAACGTGCCGGACCGGGTGCTGCGCGCGATGGACATGCCGACCATGGACCACCGGGGTCCGGAGTTCGCCGAGATCGGCCACGCGGTGCTGGCGGCCATGCAGCGGGTGTTTCGCACCAAGCAGCCGGTCATCATCTACCCGTCGTCCGGCACCGGCGCCTGGGAGGCGGCCCTCGTCAATACGCTGCAGCCCGGCGACAAGGTTCTGATGGCGGAAACCGGACAGTTCGCCATTCTGTGGCGCGGTATCGCCGAGAAGTTCAAGCTCGAAGTGGATTTCATTCCCGGCGACTGGCGCCACGGCGCCGACCTCGAGCAGATCGAGGCGCGGCTGTCGGCAGACAAGACCCACAAGATCAAGGCCGTTTGCGTGGTCCATAACGAGACCTCGACCGGCTGCGTCACCCATCCGCAGGACGTCCGCAAGATTCTCGACCGCGTCAACCATCCGGCGCTGCTGATGGTCGACACCATCTCCGGCCTCGGATCGCTGGAATACGAGCACGACGCCTGGGGCATCGACGTCTCGGTGGCAGGATCGCAGAAGGGCCTGATGCTGCCGCCGGGTCTCGGCTTCAACGCCATCTCGGAAAAGGCGCTCGCGGTCGCGAAGGCCAACCCGGCCATGCGCTCCTATTGGGACTGGCAGGAAGTCATTGCCATCAACAAGGCGGGCACCTGGCCCTATACGCCCGCAACCAATCTGCTGTTCGGGTTGCGCGAGGCGGTGAAGATGCTCGAGGAGGAAGGGCTGGACAACGTCTTCGCCCGGCACAAGCGCCATAGCGCCGCCACGCGCGCGGCCGCCAAGGTGTGGGAATTGGAAACGCAGTGTCAGGAGCAGGGCGCGCACTCGCCCGCGCTGACCGGCGTCGTCATGCCGGAAGGCCACGACGCGGATAACTTCCGCAAGGTGGTGCTGGAAAACTTCGACATGTCGCTCGGCACCGGCCTGAACAAGATCAAGGGCAAGGTGTTCCGGATCGGCCATATCGGCCACTTCAACGACCTGATGCTGATGGGCACGCTGTCGGGCGTCGAGATGGGTCTCGATCTCGCCAAGGTGCCGCATCGCAGCGGCGGCGTGCTGGCGGCGATGGACGTGCTCAAGGGGCGCGATATCGTCGCGATGCCGAAGGCCGCGGTGGCCTGAGGCGGTTTCGCGACCCGATACACGACAACAGAAAGAGCTGCGATGAACGCTCCGGTGGCTGCGTCTGAAGACCTGATCTACTCCGTCGAGGACGGCATCGCCCGCCTGACGTTCAACCGTCCGCAGGCCCGCAACGCGCTGACCTTTGCGATGTACGAGCAGATGGCGGCGGTCTGCGAGACCATCAACAACGATCGCTCGATCAAGGCGCTGATCCTGACCGGGGCGGGCGACAAGGCGTTTGCATCGGGCACGGATATCTCGCAGTTCCGGGCCTTCAAGACCGCACAGGATGCGCTCGATTACGAAGCCCGCATCGACCGCGTGCTCGGCGCGCTGGAGGCGTGCCGGGTGCCGGTCATCGCGGCGATCGCCGGGGCCTGCACCGGCGGCGGCGCGGGCATCGCCGCGTGCTGTGACATTCGCATCGGCACTGAATCCACGCGCATAGGCTTTCCGATCGCGCGCACGCTCGGCAATTGCCTGTCGATGTCCAATATCTCCAGGCTGGTTTCGCTGGTCGGCCCGGCGCGCACCAAGGACCTGATCTTCAAGGCGCGGCTGGTGGAGGCCCCCGAAGCGCTGGCGCTCGGGCTGCTCAACGAGGTGGTGCCTGACGTGGCGACGCTGCAGCGCCGTGCCGACGAAACCGCGAAACTCGTTGCGAGCCATGCGCCGATCACGCTCGAGGTCACCAAGGAGGCCGTGCGACGCATCCGGCGGACGTTGTCGCGCGACGAGGGCGAAGACCTGATCCTGCGCGCCTATATGAGCGAGGATTTCCGCGAAGGGATGGACGCGTTCCTCAACAAGCGCACGCCGAACTTCAAGGGCAAATAGCTTTTGCTGTCGCATGGGCGGCTCCGTGAAAGCGTCGCTATGTGTCCTGTATCGAATGGGTCCCGGCTCTGCGGAGCATCGCTGCGCGCTGCACCGCGTCCGGGACATGCACCACGCCAAAGAAAGCCCCGCCCGGTCCCGTGTCCCGGATGCCGCGCAGCACGAAGTGATGCGCTGCCGGGCCGGGGCCCATGTGCCGGCTCCTGACCGGGCCGCGCCTTTTTGCGAACGTCGCATTCTCATGCGAAAGTCATACGCAGCAAGGTTGCGGTGCAGCTTGAACCCGCCCGCAATCCCCCGCACAATGGAGCCAAGAGCAGCTCCAAATTGTCTAAATACACCAATTACATAGGGAAGAAACACGTGGGACAGATGCTGAAGGCCGCGGCCGCCTTGACGGCCATGATCGCAACCGCGCCGGCATTCGCCGCGTGGGAGCCGACCAAGCCGGTTGAAATCGTCGTGGCGGCCGGCGCCGGCGGCGCCTCCGACCAGATGGCGCGGATGATGCAGGCCGCGATCCAGAAGAACAATCTGATGAAGCAGCCGATCGTGGTGTCGCTGAAGGGCGGCGCGTCCGGCGCCGAAGCGCTGATGTACATGAAGTCCAGCGACGGCGACCCCAACAAGGTTTTGATCGCTTATTCGCTGATCTACATGCTGCCGCTGTCGGCCAAGATTCCCTTCAACTGGCGCGACCTCACGCCGGTGTCGGTCGTGGCCCTCGATCAGTTCGTGCTGTGGGACAATGCCGAGGGACCGAAGACGGTGAAGGAGTTCGTCGCGGCCGCCAAGGCGGCAGGCTCGCCGTTCAAGATGGGCGGTACCGGCTCCAAGCGCGAGGATCACGTGCTGACGGTGTTCATGGAGCAGAAGACCGGCGCGAAGTTCTCCTACCTGCCGTACAAGTCCGGCGGCGAGGCGGCGACGCAACTGGTCGGCAAGCACACCGAGGCCAACGTCAACAACCCTTCCGAAAACCTCGAAGTCTGGCGCGCCGGTCAGGTCCGTGCGCTCTGCGTGTTCGACAAGGAGCGCATCTCCTACAAGACCAAGGTCACCGAAACGCAATCGTGGAACGACGTCCCGACCTGCAAGGAGGAGGGGCTCGACGTCCAGTACCTGATGCTGCGCGCGATGTTCCTGCCCGGCAAGGTGACGCCCGAGCAGCAGGCGTTCTATGTCGACCTGTTCCAGAAGGTGACGCAGACGCCGGAATACAAGGAATACATGGAAAAGCAGGCGCTGAAGCCGATCTTCCTGACCGGCAAGGACATGCTGAAATTCCTCGAAGAGGATGACAAGCTCAACGCGTCGCTGATGAGCGAAGCGGGCTTCGTGGCGAAGTAACACGCGTTTCCTCACGCGAACCGGTATCTCTCATTCGTCCGCGTGGCCGTATCCGGCCATGCGGACGCGGACCTTCTCGATCTCCTCTTTCGATAGCAATGGCGGCGTGCCAATCTGCAGGCAGCCGTGATATTGCCGCGCCAGCGTTTCCACCTCGACCGCGAGCCACATCGCCTTTGGCAGCGAAGGCCCGATCGAGATCATGCCGTGATGCTCCAGCAGGCAGGCCAGCCTGCCTTCCAGCGCGCGAACGGCATGTTCGGACAGCTCCTGGGTGCCGAAGGTCGCGTATGGCGCGCAGCGGATGGTGTCGCCACCGGCGCAGGCGACCATGTAATGCACGGACGGAATCTCCATGCCCATGATCGCCAGCATGGTCGAGTAGGGCGGGTGGGCGTGGACGATGGCATTCACATCGGGGCGAGCCGCGAGGATGTCGCGGTGAAACCGCCACTCGCTCGACGGGCGCTGGGCCGGATCATGCGAGCCGTCGAGATGCATGTAGACGATATGTTCGGGCTGCATCGCCTCATACGGCGTGCTCGTCGGCGTGACCAGCATGCCCTCGCCATGGCGCAGGCTGATATTCCCTGATGTCCCCTGGTTGATGCCCAGCGCATTCATGCGCAGGCAGGCATCGATGATGGATTGACGCTTTTCCTTATCTTCCTTCGTCAGCATTTCAACGCCCTCTTGCAACCTGCGGACAATGCTTGATTATTGCGCCGCAGTATAGTCGAACATCTCTGTGAAAAGTTGGGTAGGAGAAGTCATGACGAGTGCGGTGCTTGGCATCATCGGCGGGTCCGGCATCTACGACCTGCCGGGGCTGGAAAACGTCCGCGACGAGACTATCAAAAGCCCCTGGGGCGAGCCGTCCGCGCCGCTGACGCGCGGCGTCATTGCCGGGCTGCCGATCGTGTTCCTGCCGCGGCACGGCAAAGGGCATGTGCTGTCGCCCTCCGACATCAACTACCGCGCCAATATCGACGTGCTGAAGCGGGCGGGCGTTACCGATCTGGTATCGCTCTCGGCCTGCGGTTCGTTCAAGGAGGAGTTGACGCCCGGCACTTTCGTGCTGGTCGATCAGTTCGTCGACCGTACCTACAGGCGCGAAAGTTCGTTCTTCGGCAAGGGCTGCGTGGCCCACGTCTCGATGGCCCATCCGGTATCGCCGCGATTGCTCGTCCATCTGGCGGCAGCCGCCAAGGCCGAGGGCATCGCAGCGGTGCAGGGCGGAACCTATGTCTGCATGGAAGGTCCGCAATTCTCCAGCCTCGCCGAGAGCCTGAGCTACAAGGCGCAGGGCTATGCCGTGATCGGCATGACCAACATGCCGGAGGCCAAGCTCGCCCGCGAGGCCGAGATCTGCTACGCCAGCGTGGCGATGGTCACCGATTTCGATTGCTGGCATCCTGATCATGACGCGGTCACCGTGCAGGATATCATTCGCGTGCTGAACTCGAATGCAAGCAGGGCGAAAGCGCTGGTCGCGCGTCTTGCCCGAGATTTTCCGCGCCAGCATGAGCCGTGTCCGGTTGAATCGGACCGGGCGCTCGACACCGCCTTGATCACGGCGCCGGAGGCGCGCGATCCCGGATTGCTCGCCAAACTCGACGCCGTCGCCGGACGGGTGCTGAAGCCATGAAGGTCGATGGCAGGCATTTCCGCAGTATCTGGCTTGAACCGGACGGCTGGTCGGTCGGTGCGATCGATCAGCGGCGGTTGCCGCATGAATTCGTGATCGCGCGCCTGGAGACCACTGATGCGGCCGCGGACGCCATTCGCAGCATGCTGGTGCGCGGGGCGCCCCTGATCGGCGCCACCGCCGCCTACGGCATGGCGCTGGCGGTGCGGGACGACCGTTCCGACGCCGGCATCGATCGCGCCTACGAATTGCTGATCGCGACGCGGCCGACGGCGATCAATCTGAAATGGGCGCTCGACGAAATGAAGCGCGTGCTCAGGCCGGCGGCGCCTTCCGAACGCGCGCAAATCGCCTACGCCCGCGCCGCAGAGATCGCCGAGGAGGATGTCGCGATCAACCGCGAGATCGGCCGGCATGGCCTCGGCCTGATCGAACAGATCGCCGCCACGAAGGCGCCGGGCGAGCCCGTGAACATCCTGACGCATTGCAACGCCGGCTGGCTGGCGACGGTCGATTGGGGAACGGCGACGGCGCCGGTCTATCAGGCGCATGATCGCGGCCTGAAGGTCCACGTGTGGGTCGACGAGACCAGGCCGCGCAATCAGGGCGCTTCGCTGACGGCGTGGGAACTCGGTCACCATGGCGTGCCCCATACCGTCATTGCCGATAACACCGGCGGCCACCTGATGCAGCACCGGATGGTCGATCTCGCGATCGTCGGCACCGATCGGGTGACCGCCAACGGCGATGTCTGCAACAAGATCGGGACCTATCTCAAGGCGCTCGCCGCGCGCGACAACGGCGTGCCGTT
>DATCXE010000401.1:0-5252 GCA_036565985.1 Bradyrhizobium sp. | reverse complement strand
CGCCGACAAGGGTTTTGGCGCATCGCCGCGCAGCGCCTGGAACAGCGCCGCCGCCTTGACCTGGCATTCGCGGTCTTCGGCTGCGGGATCCGAATCGAAAAGACAGGTGGCGCCGACTCGCACCTCGGCCAGGCCGTCCTTCATGCGGATGGTGCGGATGGTGAGCCCGGTATTGATGCTGCCGTCGAAATTCACGGCACCAATCGCGCCGGCATACCAGCGCCGCGACGAACGCTCATTATCCTCGACGAACTGCATCGCCCACAATTTCGGCGCGCCGGTCACCGTCACCGCCCAGGCATGGGTCAGGAACGCATCGAGGGAATCGAAGCCGGGACGCAGCATGCCTTCGACATGATCGACGGTGTGGAACAGCTTTGAATAGGTCTCGATCTGCCGGCGCGCGAGAACCTTGATTGTTCCCGGCACGCATACCCGCGCCTTGTCGTTGCGGTCGACATCGGTGCACATGTTGAGTTCGAATTCGTCTTTTTCCGAATTCAGCAATTGCCGGATCTGCTCGGCGTCGCCGATCGCGTCGACGCCGCGCGCGATCGTGCCCGAGATCGGACAGGTCTCGACCCGGCGTCCGTCGGAACGCACGAACATTTCCGGCGAGGCCGACACCAGGAACTCGCCCTCGCCGAGATTCATCAGCGCGCCATAGGGCGACGGGTTGATGCGGCAAAGCCGCTGGAACACTTCGGCCGGCGAGCGCTCGCAGGGTTCCGCGAACAGCTGCCCCGGCACCGCCTCGAACAGATCGCCGCGCGCAAACGCCGCGCGCGCGACCTCGACGGTTGCCTGATATTCGCCGGGCCCATGATCGGTATACCCCTGACGCGGCGCCTTGACGTAGAGGCTCTCGGCGCTATCGCGCGGCAGCGCTTCCGTGGATTTTCCCTTCCAGGCAAAATCGTAGCTCAGCACGACGCCGCGGCCGGTGGCGCGGTCATAGGCCAGCAGGCGATCCGGCACGTACAGCACGATGTCGCGCTGGTCGCTCTCGCGCGTGCGCTTCTGCACGAGGTCCTCGATCTGGAACACGAGGTCGTAGGCAAAGGCGCCGAACAGGCCGAGCAACGGATCGTCATTGGCTGACAAGGCGGCAACGATGTCGCGCACCAGCGACATCACGCTGGCACGCCGCGTGCGCTGGTCTTCCTCGACCGGGGCCGCGCCGCGGATGATGTGGCCGGCCAGCCGCTTTGGACTTCTTTCCGAAATCACCACGCAGGGCTCGCGCAACGCGTCGCCGAGGAATGCGATCAGCACCTCGCCGCGCGCGTTCAATGCGGAAAGCGAGAAGCTGGAACCGACCGTTTCCAGCACGAGCGGCGGATCGGAGAACCCGAGGTCGAAACTCTCGTAGCGGCCGGGCACCGTGGTGCCCGAGGACAGGACCACGCCGCGGCGGCGGTCCAGCAACTCGATCAGGTCGTCGAGCCGCTTGGCATCGCCGGTGAACTGCTCGACCGTTCGCGATATCGCGAGGCCGCCGCCGGTCCGGTATTCGCTGTGCTCCGGCAGGGAAAAGGCTGTCCTGTTCATGTGATCCTCTTACGAAACTTCGCCAGGGAGCGCCACACAGGACAAACGAAGGGCAAATAAACAAAACCATCGATCGCACTGCGATGGCGACCTTCGACGATTGAAAAAATGAAATCGCACCGGCCACCTCTTTTAAGAGGTGCGCCACCAGAGACGGGCTGGGCGGATGGTGCTCATGGGAACTAGACACCATCCGCCGTGGACGATGTCAAGGGACGGCAAGGAAGGGCAAGCGAGGGATCGCCCCGGCTGACCGGCCCGGCAGCCATCTTTGGGTGTCGGAACAGGCAAAAATTGCATAGGATTTGACCAGGCAGCGGCGCGTTCGACGCGCAAGGATCTGCGAAGGGCGGAGGCAGGCGATGGCATTGCTGGGTCTGGGATATGCAGGTTTCGGATCGGACGCGCTGGACGACTGGCGGCAGTTCGGGACCGGCATGGTCGGGCTGCAGGCGGTGGAGCGCGGTAATTCGCTGCTGGCCTTCCGGATGGACGATCGCAAGCAGCGCATCGTCATCGACCGCGCCATGGGCGAAGGGACACGTTTCTTCGGCTGGGAAGTCGCGGACGGCCTCGCGCTGGATGCGCTGGCGGCCCGGCTCGAGAGGGCCGGCGTGCCGGTTACAGCCGAACCGCAAACGATGGCTGACGCCAGGCGCGTGCGCGGACTGATCTCGTTTCGCGATCCCGCCGGCAACCGGCTGGAAACGTTCCATGGCGCCGAGATCGACGAGACGCCGTTCGTGCCGGGACGTTCGATCTCGGGCTTTCGCACCGGTCCGCTGGGGCTCGGGCACGCCGTGCTGACGGTCGAGAACATCGAGCCCGTGATGGCGTTCTATGTCGGCGTGCTCGGCTTCGGACTTTCCGACTATATCGAGAAGCCGTTCCGCGCTTACTTCTTCCATGTCAACGCGCGGCATCACAGCCTCGCGCTGATCGAGACCGGCAGGAACGGCATGCATCATCTGATGGTGGAACTGTGCTCGCTCGACGACGTCGGCCAGTGCTACGACATCGCGCAGATGGAGGAAGGCCGCGTCAGCGTCACGCTCGGCCGCCACACCAACGATTTCATGACCTCGTTCTACGCGAAGACGCCATCGTCCTTCATGATCGAATGCGGCTGGGGCGGCCGCGAGATCGATCCCGCGACGTGGCAGCCGGTCGAGATGCATGACGGCCCAAGCCTGTGGGGCCACGAGCGCGTCTGGCTGCCACCGGAGGACCGCGAAGTCGCCCGCGAAATGCGGATGCGTGCCGCGGCCCAGGGATTACGCGCCCCGGTGCAGGTGATGGAGGGGAATTACACGCTGATGTCGGGGACGTGCGCGTGGTGGGACGGGGTGCGCGGGAGCGGACAATAAGGACCGACCCTAGAAATCACCTGCGTCCGGTGCATCGCGGCGACCATGCCGGACATGGACGATGATCAAATCATCACCGCGAACATGGTGGTAGACAAGGAACGAATAGCGGGCCGTTGGAAGCACGCAAACGCCGGAAATATCCGTTTCGCGTCCCAGTCCGGGATGCTCGGCCAGCAGCAGGGCCGTCATGCGTATCTGCTCGACGACCGCGGAGGCTGCGCGCGGACTATGTTGCGAAATGTATTCGTGAATTTCGGCGATATCGGCGCGGGCACGCGGCGCGTACCGTAACCTCACAGACCACACTTCTTCCAAAGTGCAGCCATCTCGTCATCACTGACAAATTCGCCGCTCCGGGCCTGACCGAGACCTTCGAGCACCGCCGCGCGATGCGCTTCCGGCACAGCAAACGGATCGCCGCTGGCAGCAGCAATCTGTTCGAGCAGTTCCGCCGCAAAGGCCTGCCGATCTTCGGGAAGCCTGCGCACCTTTTCAATCGCGTCTTCGAGAATCTTGGTCATTGGTGCAATCTAGCCCAAATCGACATCAAATGCGATATGCAGCTCTCCCGCCATCGGCGAACACGTGGCCCCCTACTCCCGGTAACACCCCTTCCCGATCTCTTCGATCAGACCGCGCGCGTTCGGCTTCCAGCCGAGTTCACGCGCGCGCCTCGCCCGCACGCGGCTGTTGGAAGCCATCGTGTCTTCGGTGGTTCCCTCGCCCCATTCGGCCGCAGCTTCCGCCATCGACATCGCGGTCGGCGGTCCGGCAAAGCCCAGCATGCGGTTGATGGCCTCGCAGGCTTCGCGCATCGAAAGCTCGCCGTTCTCGGCGAAATAGAAGCTGCCTGCCGGCGCCTTCTCGATGGCGAGTGCATAGAGGGGCACGAGATCGTCGATGTGCACGTTCGACCAGACGTTCTCGCCGGGCCCGGCATGCGCCGCATTGCCGCGCTTCTTTGCCAGCTTGATCAGCAACGGCACCTGCACGCTGTCCGGATTGGCGCCAAGACCGAGGCCGTAGATCAGGCTCGGGCAGATGATGACAGGACGACAGCCCTTGTCGCGGTGTGACAGAATGAACTCGTTCAATGCCACGCGCGCCGCGCGCGCCGGCGATGGCGTGATCGGCGTGCCTTCGTCGAAAACCGCATCCGATCGTTCGCCCCTGGCGCGCGTGCCGACGATGCTCGATCCCGATGTGTGGATGAACGGCTTGCCGCTTCCGGCGAGCGCATCGAGCAGGCTCTCGACGGCCCCCCTGTGATCGGCGCTCGCCGCGTTGACGACGATGTCGGCGGCCTTCGCCCCTTGCGCCAGAATTTTCCCGTCATCGAGCGTTCCCAGCACTGGCTGGATACCCCGCGCGCGAACCGCGTCGGCCTTCTCCGGCGAGCGGACCAGGCCCGTTACTTGATGTCCGGCGGCGATGAGATGCGCCGCAACCGATCCGCCGATATAGCCCGACGCGCCCGTGCAAAAGATTTTCATTCACCGCCTCCGCCGTCCTTGCGAGGAGCGAAGCGACGAAGCAATCCATGCCACGTCGCCGCACTCAAGATGGATTGCTTCGCTTCGCTCGCAATGACGAGGAAGTACGACCGGTTCACCCGAGATGCTTCCTGAAAAATTCCGTCGCCCTGCCCCAGGCCAGTTCCGCGGCCTGGCGGTCATGGACGGACTGCCGCTGTTCGTTGACGAAGGCGTGCTCGGCATCATAGCGGAACAGTTCGAGCGATTTGCCGGCGGCCTTCATGCCTTTCTCGAAGGCATCGACCACCTGCGGCGTGCACCAGTCGTCCTTGTTGGCGAAATGGGCCTGCAGCGGAATCTTCACATCCGCGGGCTTTGCCGCCTGCTCCGGCGGAATGCCGTAGAACACCACGCCGGCTGCAAGTTCCGGAATTTTGGTGGCGCCGATGATGGTCACCGCGCCGCCGAGGCAGAACCCCGTCAGACCGACCTTGGCGCCGTTCCTTGCGAGATATTGCGCGGCGCCGCGCACGGTCTGCGTGGTGGCGTCCATGAAATCCAGCGAGTTCATCTCTTTGCCGGCAGCATCCGTGTCGTGATACGGCACCACCGTGCCCTTGTAGAGATCGGGCGCCAGCGCATCGAAGCCCGCCACCGCGAACCGGTCGCACAGGCCCTTGATCTGGTCCTGCAGGCCCCACCATTCCTGGATCACGACCACGCCCGGCGCATTGCCGCGCGAAGCGTTGGCGAGATAGCCGCTGGCATCCTTGCCGTCCGGCCGCTTGAAACTGATGCTGGTACCCATGGGTTCCTCCGCGCTGATTTCTGAATGATTGGTAGCCATTTTGTCCGC
>DATCXE010000775.1:0-18328 GCA_036565985.1 Bradyrhizobium sp. | reverse complement strand
CCTCATCGGCCTCGGCGTGGCAATGGGCCTGGTCGTCGCGTCCATCCACGAAAAGCGCGAGGAATTCCGGCACGAATTGCAGCAGGCCGCGGGAGGTACCCGGCCTGCCGGAGAGACGACCGGCGTCAGAAGGAAACACTGACCTGAGAACGACGCCGAGCGATCAACCGTCCCGGCCGATGCGGTGCACTACCGCGCCTTGCTCCAGTCCGGCCGGATATCGCCTGAGACACCGTCGAAGGCACCCTCGACCAGTTCCGCGACCAGGAGACGGCTGTAGTCGACGGGACCCGGCATGATCGCCCGCCCCTTCGGGATGACCTTGAAGCCGACGCGGCTGTAATAGGGTTCGTCGCCCACCAGAATGACGAGGCGATGGCCCTTGGCCCTGGCGTCCTGCAGCGAGCGGTCCAGCAGCATGCGCCCGACGCCGCGGCTGCGAAACGGCGGCTCGACCGTCAACGGCCCGAGCATCAGGGCCGGCGTGTCGCCGATGCAGATCGGCAACTGGCGTACCGAGCCGACCAGCAACGTGCCGATCCGCGCCGTGAACGACAGATCGAGCAGGTGATCGACATGCTCGCGCAGACGGTAGGCGCTCAGCACGAAACGGCCGGGCCCGAAGGTGCGCTCATGCAGGCGCTCGATCGCCTGCGCGTCCTTTGGTGTTTCGGCCAGGATGGTGACGTCTAGTTCGCTCATGATGACGCGCGGGATAGCATCTGGCGGCGGCGCGGTCCATGACTTCGCCGCACCTAAATTGAGCGGGCTCAATCCCTGTTGATCGCAGGCTGGCACAAATACGCCAGCAGCTTCATCTCGCGGCGGCCGCGCGTCACCGTATCCAGCACCAGCCCCGAGGAGATCGACAGTATCGCCACGATCATCAAGCCCATCGACAGGACCGCGGTCGGCAGTCGCGGAACGATACCCTGCTCGATATAGGTGACGAGGACGGGGATCGCGAGGCCGATCGAGACCAGCGTGAGGAAGATGCCGATCACGGTGAAAAACCGCAGCGGCTTTTCCGACCGGTACAGTTTCAGGATGGTACCGAGAATCCGGAAACCGTCGCGCCAGGTGTTCAGCTTGCTGAACGATCCTTCGGGACGCGCATAGTAAGGCGTCTCGATCTCCACCACCGGCAGCGCCAGTTCGAGCGCATGCACGCTCAACTCGGTTTCGATTTCGAAACCATCCGACAGCACCGGAAAGGATTTGACAAAGCGGCGCGAGAACACGCGGTAGCCGGAAAGAATATCCTTGAAGGCCTGGCCGAACACCGTGGAGAGAAAGCTCGTCAGCATCCAGTTGCCGGTGCGGTGGCCGGGCCGGTAAGCGGCGACCGACTGGTCGACGCGAAAGCCGACCACCATGTCGAGGTGATCGTTGACCAGCGCGTCGATCATGCGCGGGGCGCTCGGGGCATCGTAGGTCGCATCGCCATCGACCAGCACGTAGATGTCGGCATCGATATCGGCAAACATGCGCCGGACCACATGGCCCTTGCCCTGGCGGCGCTCGCTGCGCACGATGGCGCCGGCCGCGCGCGCGACCTCGACGGTGCGGTCCCTTGAATTGTTGTCGTAGACGAAGATGGCTGCCGTCGGGAGCGCCTTGCGGAAATCGGCGACCACGGTCGCGACGGCGGCCTCCTCGTTGTAGCACGGCACCAGGACCGCAATCCGCAGCGCTGGCGTCGTCATTGCAGGCTCACCGAATCAAGGCTTTCCATGGAGCGTTTACACCGCAATCTGGCGTTGGCCGGTTGAGGGATGGCCGGCTTGTCCGCGCGCAAACCGAGCGTTGCGAACAGCAGGGTCCAGAGGGAAAGCATGTCGATCGGAATAATATAATATGGCGTAAATATCGGATGGGTCATGAAGAAAATCAGGTTCACCGCGAGGTTAACGGCGACCAGAACGGCAACCTGGCTGGCGCTTCCACGATCGGCACGCCACAACCAGGCGGTCCAGACGATCGAGATCGCCAACAAGGTGAATTGAACGTCAACGAGATAGCTCATGAGCACGTCCGGATTCAGCGCCGGCGGCGTGGCATCGACGCTGCCATAGGTGGTCGAAAACGGACTTCCCGCATTGATCGTATTCGCGATCAGCGTCGGCATGATCCCGATCAGGAATGCAACGCCAAACGCCAGCCCTTGCAGGAACGCCTCCCTGCTGCGCGCCAGCAGAAACGCGCCGGCGAGATACAGGCAATAGCCGGCGGCCAGAAAGAGGTTGGGCAGTCGGAAATTGACGGCGAGGCCGATCAACAGACCTAGCAGCGCCCACAGCACGGACCGATGTCGCGGCTCGGCCTTGAACAGTTTCGCCGTCAGAAACCCTGCGAGCGCGCAAACCATCATCGTGGGCGCCACCGAGTAGCTCGCCTTCGTCGGGTTGATCATCAGATAAATCGCGACGTCGCCGAATGCGGCCACCAGCAGCAGCCGGCAGAACGTGGCCGCATAGGCCAGCGCGATCAGTGAAAAACCGACGGCGACGATCGATGTCAATATGTAGAGCGGGATGACCTGAAATCCGGCGGGAAACAGCGAGAGGATGAAACCCGTCCCCGGCGGATATTGCAGGACATATTTGTCGGCATCCGCAATCCAGGTGTGGCAGGGAAATCGCTTGACGTCATTCCATTCCGGAAAGCCGATCGCCTTCAGCCCATCCTTGAAATAGTGATTGTCGTCCAGGACAATGTCGGTGTCGACGCCGCGGGGGCCGAACCTTTCGAACAGGTGCGCCTGGCGAAGATAGCAGATGTCGTCGTAGACCCCGCGGGCCTCGATCCAGCCGGATATCGACCACACATTGCTGGCCAGCACGGCGAGGAAGCCCACCGCGCACAGGATCTTCAGGATTTTCATGCTTGTCAGGCCGCCCCCGGCGTCTCGAATCTACGCAGCACGATTTACTAGCACGAGCAATCCCTAGCGCCACGTCGCGATCGGCGCTGCGCCGTGGAGCACTTCGGCAATCCGAAGGCGCGTACCCCTGGTGGTCTCGGCCGGCAGCGCGCCGGCATCGTAGAACCCGCACTCCACGATCTCGTGATTCGGCGCCGGCAGGCGGTCCTGCCGGAATTGCCTGACGACATAGACTGCGACATGGTCGCGCCGCGAGACGTGGCCGTTGAAGAACAGGCCGTGCAGGACAGGCGTTTCCGTCAATTCGATCCGCCCTTCCTCGACCAGTTCGCGCCGCAAGGCTTCGAGAAAGGTCTCGCCGACCTCGACGCCTCCGCCCGGCAGATGCCAGCCGGCGACATAGCCGTGCCTGACCAGAAACACCCTGTTGTCGCCATCGAGCACGACGCCGCGAACGCCGAGCGTCATGCCGCGGGCGATCCGCCAGTAGAGGTGAAAGCCGCGCCGCAACAGCGGTTCCAGGCGCCTGCGCAGATGCTGCAGGGCCATCACGCGAACCCCGGATGGACAGCTGTCACGTTTGATCCTTATATCGCCGACATGATCGTGCGACGGCTCTATATCACAGGCAGTGCGACGGGGCGCGAATGACCGACACTTTCACGCTGGCGCATTTGTCCGATCCGCATTTGCCGCCCCTGCCCGCGGCGCGTATGCGCGATCTCGCCGGCAAGCGCGCGCTTGGTTATCTCAACTGGACCCGCAACCGTCACAAGTATCACCGCCGCGAGGTGCTGGATGCGCTGGTCGCCGACCTGCAGGCGCAGCGGCCGGACCACATCGCGGTAACCGGCGATCTCGTCAATCTGGCGCTGGAGGCGGAGTTCAAGCCCGCCCAGGCCTGGCTCGAAAGTGTCGGCCCGCCGCAGCAGGTCACGGTCGTGCCCGGCAATCATGACGCTTATGTGCGCGCCACGCGGCATCATTTCACCGGGGCGTTCGAGCAGTACCTGCGCGGCGATGCCGAGGCCAACGGCGCGCCGTTTCCGTTCGTGCGCAGGCGCGGTCCGCTGGCGCTGATCGGCGTATCCTCCGCGGTGCCGACGCCGCCATTGATGGCGACCGGCCGGCTCGGCCGCGCCCAGCTCGATGCGCTCGACCGGCATCTGGCTGACCTGTCGGCCGAGGACGCCTTCCGGGTGCTGCTGGTGCATCACCCCCTGCACTCGGATTCGCGCATGAAGCAGCTGACGGATTCGAAGGCGCTCCGCGCGGTGCTGAAGCGGCGCGGCGTGGAGCTGGTCCTGCACGGCCACGACCACATTCACTCGACGATGTGGATCGAGGGCGCCGACAGGCAGATCCCCGCGATCGGCGTGCCCTCGGCGTCGGCGCTGGCGCACCGGCATTATCCGGCCGCCGCCTATAATCTGTTTTCGATCGCGCGCGACGGCAACAAGTGGCGCTGCGTGCAGACCGTGCGCGGCATCGATGCCGATTATCGCGTCAAGCAGATCAAGCAGGCGACGCTGACCTAGAAATTATTCAGGCTCGCATACAGCGCCAGCGCGAACAGCGCGGCTGCGCCCAGCAGGAATCCGAGCACGAACATGCCGAAGCCGCGGCGGCGCGGCTTCTTCGGCACCGCCGGCTCGACGATGGGGGTTGCGACCATCGCGTGCTCGCGCTCGATCATGCGGCGCGCGACATAGGCGGTGACCGCATCGACGATGACGGGCACGTCATGCGACTCCGCGAGCACGATGCGGCCGAAGCGGGTGTCCTGCACGAAGCGGTAGATTCGCTTGTCGCGCCCCATCACGATATGCGCCACCACGTCGATCCACAGCCGCGGCGTTTCGCCCTCGCTGACGCCGCGGTCGAACAGGTCGACCTGCGCCGGCACCTGCGCGAACAGCGGATCGAGCGCCTCGTTCATGATCTCGAGCCGGGCGACCTCGGCATCGCGCAGCTCGACGACGACGCCGGTGCGATCGGCGGCCTCGATCCGGGCCTGACGGAGCGCGTCGCGCAACCGCGTCGGCCGCGGGTCGCGGACTTCCTTGCCGGTATTCTGCGCGTCTGACATCGGGTGCCGCCTTTGTCCTGAAGGTGTGAGCTCACCTAACCTATCAGCAACCATAATCGACACAAAGTGTGTTTGTTTGCAAGGGGTTAGCCGCCGATCATCGCGGGCCCGTCGAACCGCCCCCTTAGCCTAGCCCCTCCGTCGTGACGTAATGGATGAAGAAAATCGCAAACGGCCCCACCCGGTTTTTCCGGATGGGGCCGCCTGTCCTTGGGCTTCCTCAGATTTTATCAGGCCGAGATGCGGGAGGGCTCTTCGACGATCGAAAAGCGCACGCCGGCCTTGTGACGGTTCTCTTCCGAGACCGTGCGCCAGGCATCCTCGGCCTCCTTGCGGGTCTTGAAGGGTCCCTGTACCTGGGCCGAGCCTTCCACGAGCTTGTGGAAGTTCATCGAACCGAACTCGCCGCCAATCACCCAGAAATTGCTCTTCGTCATGACTAGTCTCCTGCTGTTGACCGGCGCTTAGCCGAACTGGTTCATCGTGTTGTGGGCGCCGCCCGCCTTCAGAGCGGCTTCACCGGCGAAGTATTCCTTGTGCTCGTCGCCAATATCGGAGCCGGCCATGTTCTGATGCTTGGCGCAGGCGATACCCTGACGGATCTCCTGGCGCTGAACGTTCTTCACATAGCCCAGCATGCCCTGCTCGCCGAAATACTCCTTTGCGAGATTGTCAGTCGACAGAGCTGCCGTGTGGTAGGTCGGCAACGTGATCAGGTGGTGGAAGATTCCGGCGCGCTTGGCCGAATCGGCCTGGAAGGTGCGGATACGCTCGTCGGCTTCGATGCCAAGCGGCGTATCGTCGTATTCCGGCTTCATCAGTTCGGCGCGGTTGTACCTGCTGACATCCTTGCCGGCTTCCTTCATCGCGTCGTAGACCTGCCAACGGAAGTTGAGCGTCCAGTTGAACGACGGCGAATTGTTGTAGGCCAGCTTCGCGTTCGGAACGACCTTGCGAATGCGGTCGACCATCTTGGCGATCTGTTCGATATGCGGCTTCTCGGTCTCGATCCACAGCAGGTCGGCACCGTTCTGCAGCGAGGTGATGCTGTCGAGCACGCAGCGATCTTCACCCGTTCCGGCGCGGAACTGGTAGAGGTTGCTGGCAAGGCGCTTCGGACGCATCATCTTGCCGTTGCGGTTGATGATGACATCGCCATTCCTGGCGTTATCGGCGGTCACTTCCTCGCAATCCAGGAAGCTGTTGTACTGATCGCCGAGGTCGCCGGGCTTGTGGCTGACGGCGATCTGCTGCGTCAGACCGGCGCCGAGCGAGTCGGTGCGGGTCACGACGACGCCGTCTTCGACGCCCAGTTCAAGGAAGGCGTGGCGGCAGGCGCGGATCTTGGCCAGGAACACCTCGTGCGGCACGGTCACCTTGCCGTCCTGGTGGCCGCACTGCTTCTCGTCCGAGACCTGGTTTTCGATCTGCAGGGCGCAGGCGCCCGCCTCGATCATCTTCTTGGCAAGCAGGTAGGTCGCCTCGGCATTACCGAAGCCGGCGTCGATGTCGGCGATCACGGGCACGACGTGGGTCTGGAAGTTGTCGACCTTTTCGATCAGCTCCTTTTCCTTTGCCTTGTCGCCTGCCTTGCGGGCGGCGTCGATGGCGCGGAAGATGTCGTTGAGCTCACGGGAGTCCGCCTGACGGAGGAACGTATAAAGCTCCTCGATCAGCGCCGGCACCGAGGTCTTCTCGTGCATCGACTGGTCGGGCAGCGGTCCGAACTCGGAGCGCAGAGCGGCGATCATCCAGCCGGAGAGATACAGATAGCGGCGATCAGTCTTGCCACCAAAATGCTTCTTGACCGAGATCAGCTTCTGCTGCGCGATGAAGCCATGCCAGCAGCCCAGCGACTGGGTGTACTTGGTGGGATCGGCGTCATAGGCGGCCATATCGGCGCGCATCAGCGCCGCGGTGTAGCGGGCAATGTCCAGGCCGGTCTTGAAGCGGTTCTGCAGACGCATGCGCGCCACGGCTTCGGCGGTGACACCGTTCCACGTCGGCTTGGTCTCGAGGAGCGCCTTGGCAGCTCCGATCTCGCTCGCATATGAGGCGGGGCCCTGGATGGTCTGGTCGCTGACGCCGCGTGGCTGGAAGTTCATTTGAGTATCCCTTCGATCGACATTCTTGACAGTGCATTGCGAAATGCGTGTCGAGAGCTAAACGCCAAAAAGGGAAATTGGTATAGAAGTCTTGTTTTCTATTGGTGATGTATTGTAACATATGAACTTGTCACATATGTCATTTTGTAATAATTGTCACAATTGTGGACAGTGCCTTTTTTCCCTCTCCCCGTTCGTACGGGGAGAGGATTGGGGTGAGGGGCTCTCTCCACCCACCCGACTCGTGGAGAGAGCCCCTCACCCGGCGCCGCGCGCCGACAGCTCCCCGTTAAACACGGGGAGAGGCGGAACCCGTTGAGAAAGCTAGGAAACCTGCCATGGCCACGGACTCCGGAAAGAAGCTCTTTGTCGGTCCCCGCTTCCGGCGGATCCGGCAACAGCTCGGGCTTTCGCAGACCCAGATTGCCGAGGGTCTGGGAATTTCCCCGAGCTATATCAACCTGATAGAGCGGAACCAGCGCCCGGTGACGGCGCAGATCCTGCTCCGGCTGGCGGAGACCTATGACCTCGATCTGCGCGACCTCGCCACCGCCGACGAGGACCGCTTCTTCGCCGAACTGAACGAGATCTTCTCCGATCCGCTGTTCCGCCAGATCGACCTGCCGAAGCAGGAACTGCGCGACCTCGCCGAGTTGTGCCCCGGTGTGACCCACTCCCTGCAGCGCCTCTATGCCGCCTATACCGAGGCCCGCCGCGGCGAGACGCTGGTCGCAGCCCAGATGGCCGACCGCGACGAGGGCGCGCGGTTCGAGGCCAACCCGATCGAGCGCGTCCGCGACCTGATCGAGGCCAACCGCAATTATTTCCCCGAGCTCGAACAGGCCGCCGAAAATCTGCGCGACGAGCTCAACGTCTCCGCCGAGGAACTGTTCGCCGCGCTCGTCGCGCGGCTGCGCGAAAAGCACTCGATCGTCACCCGCATCATGCCGGTCGACGTGATGCGCGAGACGCTGCGGCGTTTCGACCGCCATCGCCGGCAGCTTCTGATTTCCGAACTGGTCGACGGCTCCGGCCGCGCGTTCCAGCTCGCGCTGCAGATCGGGCTTGCCGAATGCGGCGCCACCATCGATTCCATCGTCAACCGCGCCGGCCCGCTCGACGATACGCCGCGCCGGCTCTATCGCATCACGCTGGCGAATTATTTCGCGGCCGCGGTGATGATGCCGTATCAGCCGTTTCATGCGGCGGCGGAAAACCTGAACTACGACGTGCATGTGCTGGCGCAACGCTTCAACGCCGGCTTCGAGCAGGTCTGCCACAGGCTCACCACGCTGCAGCGGCCGAACGCGCGCGGCGTGCCGTTCTTCCTGCTGCGCGTCGACAACGCCGGCAACGTCTCCAAGCGTTTCTCCTCCGGCACGTTTCCGTTCTCGAAATTCGGCGGCACCTGCCCGTTGTGGAACGTGCATTCGACCTTCGACACGCCGGATCGCCTGCTCAAGCAGGTGATCGAACTGCCCGACGGCACGCGCTATTTCTCGATCGCGCAGATGGTGCGCCGCCCGGTGGCGCCGCACCCGCAACCGCAGCCGCGCTTTGCGATCGGTTTGGGGTGCGAAATCCGCCACGCGTCGAAACTCGTCTACGCTGCCGGCATGGATCTGGAGAAAACCGAGGGCACGCCGATCGGCGTCAACTGCCGGCTCTGCGAACGCGAAAACTGCAGCCAGCGCGCCGAGCCGCCGATCACTCGAACGCTGATCCTGGACGAGAATACGCGACGGGTATCGTCGTTTGCGTTCTCGAATGCGCGGGAGTTGTGAGGGCGAGGCTCCATCGAGTCGTCGTCCCTGCGAACGCAGGGCCCCATACTGCGCGGCCGTTGACGTCGAAACACGATGGAACGACGAGCGCGCAAAATCTCTGCTCCCTGTGGTTATGGGTCCCTGCGTTCGCATGCGTTCGCAGGGACGACGCCGATGGATCGTGGCCTCGTGGTTCGAGACGCGCGGCGTTGCCGCGCTTCCCACCTTGAGGGTCTGACAGAACGGCATACTCTGTGGGGAAATGGATTTCGGGCTCGCGCCAATAGGCGCGCCCCGGAATGACGGAGACACGCCGCAGGCGTCAGCGAAGCGTCTACTGCCTCATACTTCCGCGTGGATGGTACGCCAGCGCGGCGAGAAGGTCTTGGCGACCAGCAAGACGCCGCGCTCGTTGGTTTCCAGCGCGATCTTTTGCGCCAGCATCACATCGCCCGCGACGAGATTGTCCTTTGGTACAAAGCACCGCCCGACCAGCGGGCGGCCAAGGGAATCGAGCTCGCACACATTCATGCTGACGCCATAGCGGATCCGGTAGCGCTTGCCGCTGTGGCAACCGGTGACGTCGAAATGGCGATACTGCCGGTATTGCGCGAGTTGCTCGGGCGACAGCCACTCTTTCAGGAGCGCGAGCCCGCGCGCCTCGCGATCGCTGTGAAAATCGAATTCGCGGAGCCGCCGCCAGGCGCCCAGCACCCGGCGTGCGGCGTCGGCACAACGCCGCCTCAACCGCCCGAACATGGCCGCACCTAGCCGCCGACGAACCGCGGGACGAACAGCGTCTCTTCCGCTTTCGGATCGAACTTGCGGATCACGGTCGGGTCGCCTGTCGGCGTGCGGACCGCGGCGGTATAGCCATCCCGCAGCAACGCCTCGAAGCGCTGCTCGGCTTCCAAGAGGGCCGCGGCATCTGCCGGATTGAATTCGTGCCGGCTGTCACCCGAGTGATCCATGATGATTTGTGTAGCCATCCCTGCACTCCCTTACTGGACGAAGGCGGAGAAGCTAATGCGAAGCCGCAAGGAAAGTTCCGTCGGCGGCAGATCAATGTGAGAGACAGGCGCGGACGCAGTCATGATGCAAAATAGTGCAGCCGGCATCGGGTGCTCACGGCGGCATCAGTCATATCTCCGCAAACACCTCCAGCAGATTGCCATCCGGATCCCTGAAGAACAGCGTACGGTGGCCAAAGGCCTGATCTGTCGGAGGTTCGAGCAGATCGATGCCCTGCCTTACCAGCGCGTCGGCACAGTGATCGACGTCGGGCGCGCTCACCTTGAAGGCAAGTTGAAGCGAGGCGCTGCCGGCGGGTGTCGGCGCATCTTTCGCTGTCCGGTGCGGCCGCGACAGGGCAAGGATGTTACCGCCGACCTGATATTCGATCCAGCCCGGAGAAAGTTCACGCAGGAGTGAAAATCCGAGGATGTCGCCGTAGAAGGCGCGCATCGCCGCCATGTCGCGTACTAGAATGACGGTGTAGTCGATCGACCGGATGGCCTGGAAGGGCGAAGCGGGATGTGGAAACTGTTCGTTCACGTTCGATATCCCATCGTGTGTTCCTGAATTTCCGGTACCTGTAATTGTCGCACGGCCGGCGAGGCCTGAACAACTCGTTTGCTCAAGCTCGATCGGATGCCCGGACGGAAGCCTGCTCCGCGGGCCGGAATTACAACAGATCCGGGATTGGCGACTTGTCTACCGTAGCTCGCAGAGCCTAGGCTTGAACGACATGTCCCTCGAACAACTAGGCCACACGATCCTGGAGTTCATCAAGCTCCATCAGGCCTGGGCGGCGCCGATCGTCTTTGCGCTGGCGTTCGCGGAATCGCTGGCCTTCCTCTCCTTCCTCGTGCCGGCCTGGGCCGTGCTGGTCGGCATCGGCGCCATGATGAAGACGGCAGAAGTTGCGTTTTTCCCGGTGCTGCTGGCCGGCGCCCTCGGCGCCGCGCTCGGCGACTGGCTGTCGTACTGGATCGGCTACACCTGCAAGGACCGGATCGCGCAGATGCGGCCGTTCTCGACCCATCCGAACCTGCTCGCCGGCGGCGAGGCCTTCATCCGGAAATGGGGCGCACTCGCGATCTTCATCGGCCGCTTCTCCGGCCCCCTGCGCGCCTCGGTGCCGATCGTCGCCGGCATGCTCGGCATGCCGCAGAAGACGTTTCAGATCGCCAACTTTACCTCCGCGCTGATCTGGGTGGCCGTGCTGCTGGAGCTCGGCGACGTCGGGGCGCTGACGTGGGGCTGGCTGCGGGATGTGGTCGGGAAGGTTTGGGGGTGAAGACGGCCATATTGACACGTAGTAAGCAGCAACCATCATCATGAACCAAATGAAGGACACCCATGGCGGACCACAACAGCCTCGCCAAACGCCTGGGCTACGCCGCCGGTGACCGGCTGCTGATTGTCAACTGCGACGACCTCGGCGTTAGCCACCCCGCCAACGTCGCGACATCGAGGGCGATGGTGGAAGGCGTGGCGACCAGCGCCACGCTCATGGTGCCCTGTCCGTTCGCGCGCGAAGCGGCGGAAATGTTCGCGGGACTGGATATTGGCGTGCACCTGACGCTGACCTCCGAATACGCCCGATATCGCTGGGGTTCGCTCACGGGGCGGCCCTCGCTGCATGACGATGACGGCCATTTCCCGCGAACGACCGCTGCGGCGGTCAAGCGGATGGAAGCACAGGACGTGCGCGCCGAGTGCCGCGCCCAGATCGACTGCGCCCTCGCCTGGGGTATCGACGTGACCCACCTCGACTCGCACATGCATGCCGTCGAGGCGCGGGCAGACCTGTTCGATGTCTATCTCGATCTTGCCGTCGAATATGGTCTGCCGCTGCGGATGATCACGCCAGCGCAATCGGAGCGGCTAGGGCTTGCAGGATTTCACGCGGCCGAGCGCGCCGCGGTCCGTGGCATCATCTTCAACGACCACCTCGTCTATCCCTGGCCGCGCCCGACCCGCGACGTGTTCTTCGAGGAGATGCCGCACCTGCCCGCCGGCGTTTCCGAAATCTTTGCGCATCCGGTGCAGGATGGCGAAGAGCTGCGCCGCTACGGCCCCGATTTTGCGGATCTTCGCGCCCACGACGCCGCCTGCCTGATCGATCCCACGGTGCGGGACTTGATCGAGCAGCAGGGCGTCAAGCCGATCAGCTATCGCCCATTGCGCGAGCTGCAGCGGAGAGGATGAAGCGCAGGCCGGATTGCCGCCCATGATGCGATAGACCACCGCGCCGATGAACCTCCGTGTCGTTCGGGGCCTCCGCTCATCGTGTCAACGTATGGTTGCCGCCGATATGAGATGGCCCACAGAACGGGCGAACGAGGCGACGGGGCAGTGTTGCCATGCGGGACCGTTCGTGTTCATCATGGCGTGACGAGAGCCCAGACCTGACCGGGATGCGCGATGCGCCGCAGTCAAAACGCTCTGTCACTGCTGTCGCTCCTTGCGATGCCTTTCCTTTATCTGTTGGCCACCGCGATTTTCACGGCAACGACGGCGTCGGGCGCGGCAGCCGGCGAGCCCAGGCGCGTCCTGATGCTGCATTCGTTCAGTCCGCGCTTCAAACCCTGGAGCGCCTATGCCGAAACCATTCGCTCCGAGATAAATCGGCAATCGCGCAAGTCCGTAGACTTTGTCGACCACGTGCTCCTCAATGCGCGCGCGAACGATCTGCAGGCGGAAGCGCCATTCGTGGCATATCTAGGCGCCCTTTACGCCGGCCACCCGCCCGACCTGATCATCGCCTTCGGCGGGCCGGCGGCGGCCTTCGTGCAGCAGCATCGTCAGCGTCTGTTTCCGGCAGTACCGATGATCGTTACGGCGGTAGACCACCGCCGGGTAAACTACGAAAAGCTGACCGAGAACGATGCTGTCGTGTCGGTCGACAATAATATTCCGGCCGTTTTCGAGAACATCCTGCAGGTTCTGCCCGACACAAAAACCATCGCAATCCTGATTGGCGCCTCTCCGATCGAACGGTTCTGGACCGAGGAACTGCGCCGGGAGCTGGCACCATTGACGAGCCGGGTCGAACTGAAATGGTACAATGAACTTTCATTCGACGACATTCTGAAGGACGCGGAGAACCTTCCACCTCACAGCGCGATCTTTTCGGTGCTCATGAATGTCGATGCGGCCGGAATCGTGCAGGAGACCGGCAATGCGCTGAGCAAGCTCGCTTCCCGGGCCAACGCGCCGATTTTCACCTACGACGATTCCTATTTCGATGGATCGATCGTCGGCGGGCCGATGTTCTCCATGGAGGAGGGAAGCAGGACTGCGGCGAACGTCGCGACGCGCATCCTCGACGGCGAAAAACCAGGCAACATCAAGACCCCGCCCATCAAATACGCAGCCGCGAAATTCGACTGGCGGCAGATGCAGCGCTGGGGGATCAGCGAGAGCAACCTCCCGGCAGGGAGCAGCATCCTGTTCAGGCCGCCCTCGGCCTGGGAAAGCTATCGTTGGCAGATCGTGACGGCTTGCGCGGTGGTTGTCTTCCAGGGCGCGCTCATCGTGCTGCTGCTGCTGGAGCAGCGGCGGCGTCACCTGGCGGAAATGGACTCCAGGCAGCGGGTGATGGAACTGGCCCATGTCAATCGCTTCTCGACGGCGGGCGAATTGTCCGCGTCGATCGCCCACGAAATCAATCAACCCCTGGGCGCCATTCTTGCCAATGCCGAAACGGCCCAGCTCATGCTCCAGTCGCCGTCTCCCGACCTCGCCGAACTGAAGGAGATCGTTGCCGACATCTGGCGTGACGATCGAAGGGCCAGCGAAGTCGTTCGGCGCCTGCGCAGCTTCGTCACCAAGGCTCCTTTTCAAAAGCAGGAGTTCGATCTGAACGACCTGGTTGCCGAATCGGTCAAGTTCCTGTCGGCGCACGCCAGGTCACGTGAGATCACGATGCGTTGCGAATTATCGAAGACGCCGCTTGCCGTGCTTGGCGATCCGATCCAGTTGCAACAGGTCGTATCCAACCTGGTTCTCAATGCGATGGATGCCGTCATGGACAAGCCACGCGTGCAGCGGGCCGTAACGGTGACGACAACCCGACATCGCCGGATGGCCGAGATCAGTGTGGAGGACACCGGGCCGGGCGTGCCCCCGGAAGTCGCATCAAGGATATTCGAGCCGTTTTTCTCGACCAAGGACCACGGCATGGGCATGGGCCTCTCGATCGCCCGCACCATCGTCAAGGCGCACGACGGGCAGATCGATGTCGAGAACAGGAATGGCGCGCTTTTTCGAATCAGGCTGCCGTTGAATGGCAGAAATGGCGGCGCATCGGCGGCCACATCGGCAGGCTTGGGATCGGTGGAGAACGGCTATTCCGATCGCGGGAAATGACTGACGTCGCGGGGCGTTCCTGCGCGGTCACGCCCCCGCGTCCGGGCCGTCCCAGATCTTCTGCTCGGTCCAGCCCAGTTCCGCGAATTCTGCAGCGCGCAACGGCGCTTCGCCGACCGAGAAGAACTCGTCGAGTTGCGGCGGGGGCACCGACGTGCCGCTGAGCATGGCGTGGGCCTGGCCGCGGTGGTGGATGTCGTGCTGGAACAGATGCAGAAGCAGACGGTCCATCCGTTCGCGCTGGATGGTGGTGCCGCGATGCACGGAGACGATGCGCTGCAATCCGGCGCCGTCGAGCGCTTCGACCACCTTGAGCAGGCGTTGGTCAACGGCGGCCTGCGCTTCCTTCAGCGCGGCAACGGTTGCACAAGGCTCCTGGTCGGCCCAGGCGGCCGGCCCAAGCGTGCCGCCTTCCATCGCGTCGACGTAGAAATGGTCGACGATCAGGATGTGGTTGAGCGTGGCGCGCAGGCTCGGGAAGAAGCCGGTGCGATGCGCGGTGAATTCTTCCGGCGCCAGCCGCGCGCAGGCCGTGAGCAGGCGATGGTTTGCCCAGGCGTTGTTGTAGGCCATGGTGCGGTAGGGAAGCACGTCAGTCATCAGGTCAGACCGCAGGGCGGGTTAGCGAAGCGTAACCCGCCGAATTGTCGCCCGGGATGGTGGGTTACGCTTCGCTAACCCACCTACGAAGCCGAAGCTACTCCGCCGCCTGCTGCGTCGGCGCTTCCAGCACTTCCAGAACCTTCGGCGGCGACATCGGCAGCGCGTAGAAGCGTTTGCCGAGCGCGTTGTAGATGGCGTTTGCTACCGCCGCCATCACGGGGACCAGCGGCACTTCGCCGACGCCCTTGACGCCTTGCGGATGCTTGGGATTCGGAATCTCGACCATGATGCAGTCGAGCATCGGCAGGTCCGAGCAGACCGGCATGCGATAATCGAGGAAGCCGGGATTATCGACCTTGCCGTCCTTCGTATAGATGTACTCCTCGTTCAGCGCCCAACCGATGCCCTGCGCGACGCCGCCCTGGAGCTGGCCCTCGACATAGCCGGGGTGAATGGCGCGGCCGACATCCTGCACGGCGGTGTAGCGCGTGACGCGCGCGATGCCGAGATCGACATCGATCTCGACGTCGCAGACATGCGTGCCGAAACCGCCGTCAGCGCCTGTCGTGTTGAGCTGCACGCCGGCCCCAATGGGTCCGCCCATCGCGGGCGCCTTTTCGGCGAGTTCCTTCAGCGTCAGCGGCTCGAACTGGCCGGCATTCGGGCTGACCGGGTGCGCGGCGCCCTGCTCCCACTTCACCGCTTCGGGGTCGATCTCCCAGATTTTTGCGGCGCGCTCGCGCAGCGTCTGGATGATCTTCTCGGTCGACTGCGTCACCACGATCGAGGAAGCGAACAGCACGCGGCTGCCGCCAGTGAGGTTGGAGAAGCCGACCGTCTGCGTGTCGCCGATGATGACGGAGATGCGGCGGTAGTCGATGCCGAGCAACTCGGCGCAGATGTTGGCGATGCCGGCGCGCGAACCGCCGATGTCAGGATGGCCCGTGGTGACGACGACGTTGCCGTCCTCGGTGATGTTGACCTGCGCGGAGGATTCGCCGCCGGCGTTGAACCAGAAGCCGGACGCCACGCCCCTGCCCTGTAGCTTGCCGAGCGGCGCCTTGTAGTGATCCGAGTTCTTTGCGGCTTCCAGCGTCTCGATATAGCCGATGCGCGGGAAAGTCGGGCCGTGGGCGGCTTTCGTTCCTTCCTTTGCGGCGTTCTTCAGCCGGAAGTCGAGCGGATCCATCTTCAGCGCTTCGGCGACTTCATCCATCACGCATTCGACCGCATAAGCGCCGATCGGCGCGCCCGGCGCGCGATAGGCCGCGACCTTCGAGCGGTTTGAGACGACGTCATAGCCTTCCGAAAGCAGGTTCGGGATGTCGTAGGGGGTGAAGCTGCATCCTGCGGCGCCGCGGATCGGCGAGCCGGGGAAAGCGCCGGCCTGCAGGTAGAAGCTGCCGTGCGCGGCGACGATCTTGCCATCTTTCGTCGCGCCGATCTTCACCGTGCTCTTCGAGCCTGACGTGGGGCCGGTCGCGCGCATTACTTCCTCGCGCGTCATCACCATCTTCACCGGGCGGCCGGATTTTTTCGCCAGCAGAGTCGCGAGCGGTTCGAGGTAGACGATGGTCTTGCCGCCAAAGCCGCCGCCGATCTCGGCGGGGATGGCGCGGATGTCGCTCTGCTGAATGCCGGTCAGCATCGACGTCATCGCGCGCACCATGAACTGGCCCTGGCTGGAGCTCCAGATCGTGGTCTTGCCGTCGGGCGCCACCGAGATCAGGCAGGCATGCGGCTCGATATAGCCCTGGTGAACGGGGCGCGTGGTGAAGGTGCGCTCGATGACAATTTCAGCCTTCTTGAAACCTTCCGATATGTCGCCCTTCTTGTGCTCGAGGCGGCCGGCGATGTTGGAAGGCTTGCCGTCGAACTTGTTGAACTCGTGCAGGATCGCAGCGTCAGGCTTGATCGCGTCCTCGATCTCGATCGACCACGGCAGCACCTCGTAATCGACCTCGATCAGGCTGCAGGCCTCGGCGGCGATCGCTTCCGTGGTCGCGGCGACGGCAGCGACCGGGTGGCCGGGAAACAGCGCCTTGTCGCGCGCCATCACGTTGCGACACATCCAGCGCATGTCCTGGATGCCAAGCATCACCGCGCCCTTCTCGATCGGGAAATCGACGATGTCCTTTGCGGTGACGACGGCCTTCACGCCCGGCAGCTTCTCGGCTTTCGAGGTGTCGATCGACCTGATGCGCGCATGCGGATGCGGGCTGCGCAAGACCTTGCCCCAGATCATGCCGGGCATGGTGGTGTCGGCGGCGAACTGGGCGCGGCCGGTCACCTTGTCCATGCCGTCAGGACGAATGGTGCTCTGGCCGATCCACTTGTTGTTGGTGACGACGTTCATTGGGCTGGCTCCAGCTTTTATTGGGCGCGCATATCAGCGGCGGTTTCCATCACCGCGCGGACGATCTTGTCATAGCCGGTGCATCGGCAGAGATTGCCGGCGAGCCAGAAGCGGACTTCCTCCTCGCTCGGGTCAGGATTCCTCTTGAGCAGCGCGTCGGAGGCGACCAGCATGCCGGAGGTGCAGATGCCGCATTGCAGCGCCGCCATCTCCAGGAACTTCTGCTGCAGCGGATGCAGCTTGTCGCCCTGCGCCATGCCCTCGATGGTGCGGATCTCGTGACCTTGGGCTTCGACCGCCAGCATCAGGCAGGAGCAGACGAGACTGTCATCGAGCGTGATCGAGCACGCGCCGCAATCGCCGGACGCGCAGCCCTCCTTGGAGCCGGTGAGGTTCAGGGTCCCGCGCAGCGCGTCGAGCATGGTGTCGTTGGGCTCGCAGAGAAATTCCATCGGCTCGCCGTTGATGGATGTCGTGACGTGAACTTTGGCCATTGAGGACTACTTCCCTTGAGCGCGTTTGGCGGCGATCGCAGCGGTGCGCTTGAGCAGCACGCCGGCGACCTTGGTGCGGTAGGCGATGGTGCCGCGCTTGTCGTCGATCGGACGGCAGGCGGCCGAACAGGCGGCGGCGGCCTTTGCCAGCGCGGCATCGTCGAGCTTGCTGCCGATCAGCGCTTTGGCAGCGTCTTCCACCAGCAGCACGGTCGGCGCGACGGCGCCGAGACCGACGCGGGCGGCGGTGACCGTGCCGCCCTTGAGCGTCAGGCTGACGCCGACGCCGACCACGGCAATGTCCAT
Source organism: Bradyrhizobium sp. (assembly GCA_036565985.1). Taxonomy (GTDB): domain Bacteria; phylum Pseudomonadota; class Alphaproteobacteria; order Rhizobiales; family Xanthobacteraceae; genus Bradyrhizobium. Next base: position 349 of record DATCXE010000775.1, on the reverse strand, counting down.
TTCGGTGCGCGGGATCATGCGCAAATATGCATCGCTGGAGCCGGGCGGACGCGGCGGCAATTTGAAGCTGACCAGGATCTCGCCCGGCTTCAGGTTGGTGCGGCCGGGACCGGCGGGCACGTCCTCCACCTTCAATTCGCGGCGGCCGTTCGGGCCCTGCACCGTGACGACGGCGCCGGCGGCGACCATCGCGGGCACGCTGTCGCCGGCGGGCGAACCGTTGCAGAGATTGCCGCCGGCGGAGGCCCGCCCCTGCACTTGTTTCGAGCCGATCAGGTTGACGGCTTCCAGCACGCCGGGCCAGACCTTGCCGAAACTCTTGTGGTCGTGCAGCGCCATGCCGGAGACG
>DATCXE010000772.1:0-4311 GCA_036565985.1 Bradyrhizobium sp. | reverse complement strand
TGTGCGACGTTGCGGCGCCGCCGTTCGATCACCGAGGGAAGGTGACGAAGCCGGATGCGTAGCACTTCGGCCTGAAGCGTATCGAGCCGCGATACCAGGCCCCATTCCTGAACATCGCTGCGATTGACGAGTCCGTGATTTCGCAAGCGGCGAATTCGCGCCGCCATTTCGGCATCGGCCGTCACTACGAATCCCGCGTCGCCGGCGGCATTGAGATTCTTCAGCGGATGCGCCGAGAAGCAGCCGAACGTTCCCACGGTCCCGCTCATGCGGCCGTCATACGTCGATCCCACCGCCTGCGCGCTGTCCTCGATGACAGCCAGGTTATGCTTTCGTGCGATCGCCATCAGCGAATTCATGTCCGCCATTCGCCCGGTCAGGTGCACCGGCATGATCGCCCTGGTGCGCGGCGTTACGGCCGCCTCGACCGCGGCCGGATCGATGTTCTGGTCCGGCAGGACGTCGGCGAAGATCGGCGTGGCGCCGACCGCCATGATTGCAGCCGTGGACGCCACGAACGAGTTCGGCGGCGTGATCACCTCGTCGCCCGGACCGATGTCGAGGGCCCTCATGGCCAGGATCAGTGCGTCGGTGCCGGAATTGAGGGTGACGACATGAGGCGTCCCGAGATAGGCCGCAAGCTCCGCCTCCAATTTCCCGACGGCTTCGCCTCCGATGAAATCCCCGCGCCGGAACACGCCTTCGACGGCCTGCATGATCTCGGCGCGCTCCTCCTCGAACTGCGCAGGAAGATTGACGTAGCCGATGCGTCTGAGGGCGGTGTCAGCGTCCATGACAGAATTTCCGAACGGTGTCGATTACCCGGTCCTGTTGCGCGCGGGTGAGATGCTGGTCGACCGGAAAGCTGATCACTTCCCGGGCATGCCGATCCGTCACGGGAAACTGCCCAGGCGCATAGCCGAGATGTTTCAAGCCTTCCTGCTGATAAAGCGGAATCGGATAGTGGATCTTGGCCTCGACGCCATTGTCCAGGCAGTGCTGGTAAAGCTCGTCGCGCCGCTCGGCGAACACCATGTAGAGATGGTAGACGTGCCGCACGTTTGGCCGCCGCGGCGGGACGCGCAAACCGGGCAGGCCGGCAAATCCGGCGTCGTAATAGGCGGCATTCTCGATCCGCCGCTGCGTGATCTCGCGGGTCTGGCCGATGAGCCAGTTGCCGACCACGGCCTGCACGGAATCGAGCCGCGAATTGCAGCCGAGAATTGCTATTTCGTCGCGGTTTTTCATGCCGTGATTGCGGATCAGCCGCAGCCGCTCGTTCATCGCATCGTCATTGGTGACGACGACGCCGGCGTCGCCCCAGACGTTCAGGTTCTTCAGCGGATGCAGCGAGAAACCGGCCGCAATGCCGTAGGTACCAGAGCGCTTTCCGGCAAATTCGGAGAGGATGCCCTGACAGGCGTCTTCGACGACGGGAATCTGATGGCGTTCGGCGATCTCCATCAGCCGGACCATGTCAACGACTTCACCCGTCAATTGCACCGGCATGATCGCCCTGGTCTTCTTGGTGATCGCGGCCTCGACGTGGTCGACATTCATGCAGAAGGAGTCGTCGCAATCCACCAGCACCGGCGTTGCGCCGGTTTCGGCAATCGCCCCGACGGTTGCGATGAAGGTGTTGGCCGCGGTGATGACTTCGTCGCCATGGCCGATGCCGAGCGCCTTGAGCGGCAGCTTGAGCGCGTCCGTGCCGGAGCCGACGCCGATGGCGTGACGGGTCCCGATCAGTTCGGCAAAGCGCCGCTCGAATTCGGCAACCGGTTTGCCCAGGGTGAAATCGCCGGTCGCAACCAGCCGGCCAATTTCAGCCAGGATCGGCGCGGGGTCGCCAAACTGCTCGAGCAGATAGGAGTATCGAACGTCGTACATCTCGGTCACACGGAATGAGGCTGCGGGGAGGAAGCTGCGGGCGCCGCGATGGCGCGCTCGATCGCAGCGGCGATGGCGTTCGGGGCAAGCCCGTGCTTCTTCAGAAGGCTGTCTTGCGAACCGTAATTGTGCATGAAGCAATCGGGCAGCGACAGCCGCAGCATGGCAGGCAGGCTCTGGCCAAGCTTGTCGATCAGGGCTTCCGCGACCGCGCTGCCGAGGCCGCCGGAGGGCACGTGCTCTTCCAGGGTCACAACCAGTCGTGTCCCGCGGGCCGCCTGCAGCAAAGTCGCGATATCCAGCGGTTTGACGGTGTGCATGTGCAGAATACCGGCGCGGATCCCCTGCGCAGCCAACAGGTCGGCGGCGGCGAGGGCGCGCTGAAGCATGATTCCGGTGGTCACCATGAGGATGTCGCCAGGCGGCCGCATCACGATCGCCCGGCCGATCTGAAAGCCGTGCTCGGCCCTGGAGACGATCGCATCACCCCCCTTGCCCAGGCGGATGTAGATCGGTCCCGGCCAGTCGAGGGTCTGTTCCATCAGCCGCGCCGCCTCGTCGGCGTCTGCCGGGCACACCACCGTCATGTTCGGCAACGCCCGCATGATCGCGATGTCCTCGATCGCCTGATGGGTCGGACCAAGAGGCGCGTAGACCAGCCCGCCGCCATTGGCGATCAGCCGCACCGGCAGATTGTGCAGGCAGAGGTCAACGGCCACCTGCTCGTAGCAACGCCGCGTAAGGAACGTGGCGATGGTGTTGACGTAAGGCACGAAGCCTTCCATCGCGAGGCCCGCGGACATGCCGATGATATGGGCTTCCGAAATGCCCTCGATCAGATGGCGACGCGGAAATTCCTTGCTCATCGCCCGGAGCGTGCCGGCGCCGGGATCGGAGCCGATGTACAGCACCCGCTCGTCGCGCCCGGCCAGCTTGTGAACCATGTTCATGGCGGTGTTGCGCATGGGAGACCGATCAGAAATCGCCGACTGCGACGCGAATGTCGTCAAGCTCGCTGTCGGTCAGCTTGTTCTTGTGATGCCAATCGGCGTTGGATTCTGCCGCCGGCAGCCCCTTGCCCTTGACGGTGTGGCAGATAATTGCAGTCGGCTTGCCGGACACGGGTGGAATCTTGCCCAACGCGTCGCGCAACGCGCCGACGTCATGGCCGTTCAGTTCTTCGACGGCAAAGCCGAAGCTGCGCCATTTATCCGCCAACGGTTCCAGCGGCAAAACGTAGTCGGTCGGGCCGTAGCTCTGGAGCTTGTTGTAATCGACCAGCGCGACCAGATTGTCGAGCCCATGCTTGGCCGCGCTCATTGCGGCTTCCCACACCGAGCCCTCGTTGATTTCGCCGTCGCCGAGCAGCACAAAGGTGCGGTAGGCCCGACCGCGCATGCGTGCCGCAAGCGCGAGACCTACACCGATCGACAGCCCATGTCCAAGCGCTCCGGTGGATGCTTCGACGCCCGGCACCATCCCGTATTCGGGGTGCCCACCCAAAATGCTGTCGGTGCTGCAAAAGCCGTCGAGCTCGGAGAGAGGAAAGAAGCCTCGATCCGCCAGCAGCACATAAAGCGCAAGACAGCCGTGGCCCTTGCTCAGGATGGTGCGGTCGCGGTCGGGATCGCGCGGGTTCTTCGGATCAATCCGCATCACGTCGTCGTAGAGCACGCGAACCATTTCTATCAGCGACAGCGCCGGTCCGACATGTCCGCGGCCCGCCGAGCGCACGGCGCGCAGCACCAGCCGCCGCAGATAAAGACTGCGCTCGTCCAGCTTGCAGGTCAGGGCGGCTTCAGCGTGGGGAGATGTCTGGATCACGTTCGAAAACCGTTTGATGGAGCCGGCGGGCCTTTTCGAGCTGGCCGGCGAAGCGGGCCTTCAGATCGCCGCCCTGCGCGGCCAAGACGCGCCTGGAACGGCTTTCCGGCAAGTAGTCGTTCAGGATGATCAGGCACCAGATTACCCCGAAAACAGGGTACAGCACGTCGCGACGGACCGCAAACGAGGGGTCCTTCGCTTCGAATACCGCCGAAAGCCGCTTGACCAGCCGGCTCGCGTCAGAATCGGGTAAGTTGCTGCCGGGATGAATGGCCGCATCGGACACAAGCTTGACCGGATCGTCCCAGCCGAAATACTCGAAGTCGACAAAGCGCAATTGGCCATCCTGGCCACGGAGCGCGTTGTGTAACCCGAAGTCGGACGGGCTCAGCGCGCGATGCACCATTCCGAGCGGCGCGCCCGGATCCCAGCCCAGGCTCACATAGCGCTGTTCGAGGCGCCGAATCACGGATGCGCCGCTCGGAATCAGGCGGCACTCGAGAAACTCGCGCAATTCGGGATGTTCATCGGCCCCGCCCTGCAAGCGATCCAATCGCTGCCTATACTGCGCCACAGCTTCTGCGGGCGAAAAAATGC
>DATCXE010000770.1:0-4740 GCA_036565985.1 Bradyrhizobium sp. | reverse complement strand
CATTCATCGGCGTCCTCGAGCTGCGCGGGGCCGATCCGATCGAAATGACATCGGCCTCTGCCGAGTCCACCGGCAAGCCGATCTATTACCGGGATCCCGACGGCAAGCCGTTCTATTCGCTGACGCCCCGGAAGACGCTGGACGGCAGGGATTATCGAGCCGTACCCGCCGGGGCTGACATCAGCTTCGATTCCGAAGCGCTGGAAGAACCGTCACCGACGGCAGCCGCTTCCGAGCGACGGATCAAATTCTATCGGAACCCGATGGGCCTGCCGGACACGTCGCCGACACCGAAGAAGGACTCGATGGGGATGGACTACATCGCCGTCTACGAAGGCGAGGACACCGACGACGGGTCCGTCAAGCTTTCACCCGGCAGGATTCAACGAACTGGCGCGAAATCCGAACCGGTCGTCCGGCAGCCGATCAAGTCGCTGATCCGGGCACCGGGAACAGTGCAGGAGGACGAGCGCCGCATCTCGGTCGTGACGCTGCGGTTCGAGGGGTTCGTCGAGAGCGTCGCAAACGTCACCACCGGGCAGCACGTTCACAAGGGGCAGCCGCTCATGAACGTCTTCAGCCCCGCACTTTCCAGTGCAGCCGCCGAATATCTCTCGGCCCTCAACGTTGGCGCGACCGGCCAGGCGCTGAAGGGCGCCCGTCGCCGGCTGGAGAATCTTTCCACACCGGAGCCGGCGATCAGGGAGCTCGAACGCACGCGCGAAATTTCTCTCTCCATTCCCTGGCTCGCGCCGCAGGACGGCGAAATCCTTGAGCGCAACGCGGTGAACGGAATGCGGGCCGGCCCCGGCGACGTACTGTTCAGGATTGCCGATCATCAGCTGGTCTGGGTACTTATCGACATTGCCGAACGCGATCTGTCACAGGTGAAGATCGGAACGAACGTCATTGTCAGGCCACGTGCGCTTCCGGGCCAGGCGTTTGCCGGCGCGGTGTCGCTGATCTATCCGCACCTCAACGCCCAGACACGCACCGCCCGCATCCGCATCGAAGTGCCCAATCCCGATGAACTGCTGCGGCCCGCGATGTATGTCGATGCCGAGATCGAAACCGGCACGCCGGGTCCCGTGCTCGCGGTCCCAGAAAGCGCCGTGCTCGACAGCGGCACCCGGCAAGCCGTTCTGATCGACAAGGGTGAAGGTCGCTTCGAGCCGCGCGACGTTAAGCTTGGCCGCCGCGGTGGCGGATTCACGGAGATCACCGACGGCGTGGCGGAGGGCGAGGCCGTCGTAACCTCTGCAACCTTCCTGATTGATGCCGAAAGCAACCTGAAGGCTGCGTTGAAGGGCTTTTCCGAGGGAGCCCGGCAATGATCGCTCGCCTCATCGCCTGGTCGGCTCGCAACCTGCTGCTGGTGTTGTTCGGCGCCGGCTTTGCTGCGGCGGCCGGCTTCTACGCACTGCTCCATCTGCCACTCGACGCCATTCCGGACCTCTCCGACACGCAGGTCATCGTGTACACCGAGTACCCCGGCCAGGCGCCGCAGGTGATCGAGGATCAGGTCACGTATCCGCTGACGACCGCGATGCTGACTGTGCCCAGGTCGAAAGTCGTCCGCGGCTTCTCGTTCTTCGGCGTCTCCTTTGTCTACGTCATTTTTGAAGACGGAGCCGATATCTATTGGGCCCGCTCGCGCGTACTCGAATTCCTCAACGGCGCCACGTCGCGGTTGCCGGCCGGCGTGACGCCGACGATCGGGCCAGATGCGACTGGTGTCGGCTGGGTCTACCAGTACGCGGTGATTTCCAAGGAACTGAATCTCGCCGACACGCGCGCGATCCAGGACTGGAATCTGAAATTCGCGCTCGCCAGGGCGGAGGGCGTCGCCGAGATTGCGAGCGTTGGCGGCTTCGTCAGGCAATATAACGTGATCCTCGATCCGCAGCGGATGCGTGATCTCGGCATCACCCAGCAGAAGCTGCGCGATGCAATTCGCGCCAGCAACGCCGACGTCGGCGGGCGCACGGTTGAATTGTCGGAGTTCGAATATGTGATCCGCGGCAAGGGTTACCTCAAGAGCATCAACGACCTCGGCAACGTCGTACTGAAGACGGACAACGGCACGCCTGTACTGGTCCGGGACGTCGCCCGCGTCGAGCTTGGTCCCGACGAGCGGCGTGGCATCACCGAACTGAACGGCGAAGGCGAGGTCGCGAGCGGCATCGTGCTGCAGCGGTTCGGTGTCAACGCACTCGACGTGATCAAGAACATCAAGAAGCGCTTCGCCGAGATTGCAAGCAGTCTGCCGAAGTCGGTGGAGATCGTACCGGTCTACGACCGCTCCAACCTGATCTACGCGGCCATCGACACTCTCAAGCGCACGCTGTTCGAGGAAAGCGTTGTCGTCGCACTGGTCTGCATCGTGTTCCTGCTGCATGTCCGAAGCGCCCTCGTTGCCATCCTCATGCTCCCGGTAGGCATCCTGATGGCGTTCGGCGCAATGAAGCTGCTCGGATTGGGCTCCAACATCATGAGCCTCGGTGGCATTGCGATCGCGATCGGCGCCATGGTGGATGCTGCGATCGTGATGATCGAAAACGCCCACAAGCATCTCGAACGGGCCGAGCCCGGCAAGTCGCGGATCGACGTGTTGATCGATGCCGCATCCGAGGTGGGGCCGGCGCTGTTCTTCAGCCTGCTCATCATCACCGTTTCGTTCATGCCGATCTTCACTCTGGAATCGCAGGAGGGGCGGCTGTTCAGTCCGCTGGCCTTCACCAAGACCTTTGCCATGGCGGCCGCGGCCCTGCTGTCGGTGACGCTGGTGCCGGCGCTGATGGTGATCTTCGTCCGCGGTCGAATCGTTGCCGAGCGTCGCAATCCGATCAACCGGTTCCTGATCTGGATCTATCGGCCTGTGATCAAGGGCGTGATGCGCGCCAAGATGCTGGTCGTCCTGCTTGCCGTCGCCGTGCTCGCGGTCAGCGTGTGGCCGGCACGCCAGTTGGGCACTGAATTCATGCCGAACCTGAACGAAGGCACGCTGCTCTACATGCCCACCACCCTGCCGGGGATTTCGGTCACCAAAGCCGGCGAACTGATGCAGACGCAGGATCGGATCATCCGCGCGTTTCCGGAAGTTGCTTCGGTCTACGGCAAGGCGGGCCGCGCAGCGACGGCGACCGATCCAGCCCCCTCCGAGATGTTCGAGACCGTCGTCAACCTCAAGCCCAAATCGGAGTGGCGGCCCGGCGTAACGCTCGACAGGCTGATCGCCGAGATGGACAAGGCATTGCAGTTTCCGGGCGTGTCGAATGCCTGGACGATGCCGATCAAGGCTCGCATCGACATGCTGTCGACCGGCATCCGAACGCCGGTCGGGGTCAAGGTGATCGGGACTGATTTGACCGAGATCGACAGGCTGGCGAGACAGGTCGAGCAAGTGCTCAAGACCGTGCCGGGCACGTCTTCCGCCTACTCAGAGCGCGGGATCGGCGGCTACTATCTGGAGATCACACCGGACCGCGAGGCGCTGGCGCGTTATGGAATCATGGTCCAGGACGTACAGGATGTCATCGCTACCGCGCTGGGCGGGCAAACGGTGACCACGACGGTGGAAGGCCGGCAACGGTTCACCGTCAACATGCGATACCCGAGATACCTGCGCGACAATCCGCAGGCGATCGCCGACAACGTGCTAGTGCCGATGCCAGCCGGCGGTGCCGTTCCGCTCGCTGAAGTCGCGAAGGTCGCGCCGGCGCGCGGGCCGACATCGATCCGGACCGAAAACGGGCAGTTGGCGACCTACGTCTACGTCGACATTCGCGAGCGCGACCTCGGCGGATACGTCGCCGATGCGCGGCGCGCCGTGCAGGCGAGCATCCAGTTTCCGCCTGGCTACTACGTGATGTGGAGCGGTCAGTACGAGTACCTTGAACGGGCAGCGGCCCGGCTGAAGATCGTCATCCCGATGACGCTGCTGATCGTGCTCCTGCTGTTGTACCTGAACTTCCGCTCGATCTCCGATACGTTGATCGTCATGCTCTCGCTGCCATTCGCGCTGGTCGGCGGGCTCTGGCTGATGTGGTGGCTGGGATTCAACCTTTCCGTCGCGGTCGCCGTTGGCTTTATTGCGCTGGCTGGGGTTGCGGCTGAAACGGGCGTCGTGATGCTGATCTACCTCAACCACGCTCTGGCCAGCATCACGGCACGCCGCGAGCGAGAAGGGTCCTCACTTACTCGCGGAGACCTGTATGACGCCGTCATGGAAGGTGCCGTCGAGCGGGTGCGTCCGAAGATGATGACGGTTATCGCGATCATGGCGGGCCTGCTGCCGATCATGTGGAGCAGCGGTACCGGCTCCGAGATCATGCAGCGCATCGCCGTGCCGATGATCGGCGGTATGGTCTCCTCGACCTTGCTCACGCTGATCGTGATCCCGGCGATCTTCGCATTGGTCAAGGGCTACTCATTGCGGCCAACAGAACGGTGCGCGACGCCACGAATATCCTCGATGCAATCAAGCTGATCTGGGCCGTCCAGCGCCTAACTCAGGCTATCCACGAAGCTTCTGAGTTCGCGGGAGAACTGCGCCGCCCCTGGATCCTGCTCAAGCATGATATGGTTCCTGCCCGGCAGCGCGACAAAGCGCGCATTCGGAATACCGGCGGCCATTTCGCGGCCCATGGCGATGGGAATCCGGGCATCGTCGCGAACATGCATCACGAGTGTCGGAGCCTTGACCAGCGGGAGCAGATGTCTGACGTCGAATCCGGCAAC
>DATCXE010000761.1:0-2241 GCA_036565985.1 Bradyrhizobium sp. | reverse complement strand
TGACCAGAATCTGCAGCACCGCGGTGATGATCCGGCTGCCGCCGGGCGTACCGGTCACCAGCACCGGCTTGCCGTCCTTCAGCACAATGGTCGGCGACATCGACGACAGCGGACGCTTGCCGGGGCCGGGCAGATTGGCCTCGAAGCCCACCAGTCCGAAGGCGTTGGATGCGCCGGGCGCGGCGGTGAAATCGTCGAGCTCGTTGTTGAGCAGCACGCCGGTGCCTTCGGCGACCAGGCCGACGCCGTAGGGGAAGTTCAGCGTGTAGGTGTTGCTGACCGCATTGCCGCGGGAGTCGACGACCGAGTAATGCGTGGTGTTGGCGCCCTCCCGCACCGGACTTACCGCCAGCGCGTCGGCGGCTGGCGTCGCGCGATCCAGGTCGATGCTGGCGCGTTGCCGTGCGGCGTATTCCTTGGTGATGAGGACATTGACCGGCGCGTTGACGAAGGCGGGATCGCCGAGATAGCGCGCGCGATCGGCGTAGGCCCGCTTCATCGCCTCGATCATGACATGCAGCGAGGGCGCGGAGCCCTGCTTCATGTCGGACATCGGAAATCCTTCGAGGATGTTCAGCGTCTCCAGCAGCACCGTGCCGCCGGACGAGGGCAGCGGCATCGAGACGATGTCGTATCCGCGATAGCTGCCGCGTACGGGCGTACGGATCACGGCCCGATATGATTTCAGATCATCCGCCGTCATGATGCCGCCGGCCTTGCCGACGGCTGTCGCCAGCCTTTCGGCGACCGGTCCTTCGTAAAAACCCCTGGGTCCCTGGTCTGCAATGGCCGACAGCGTCGCCGCGAGGTCGCCCTGCACCAGCCGATCGCCTTCACGCAGCGGCGTGCCGTCGTCGCGGGAGAGCGCTCTTGCCGAATTCGGCCAGCGTGACATCCGGCGATACATGTCCGACAGCGTGTCCGCCATGTCGTCGGCGACCACGAAGCCGTTTTGCGCCAGCTCGATCGAAGGTTTCAAAATCTGCGCCAGCGTGAACTTGCCGGAGCCGTATTTTTCCAGCGCCAGCGCCAATCCGGCGACGGTGCCCGGCACGCCGATGCCGAGCGCGGAATTGCGCGACTTGTCGCCGTCGGGCTTGCCGTCCGCGCCGAGGAAGATATCGCGCGTGGTCGCAGCCGGCGCGGTCTCCCGATAGTCGATGGCGATGGCTTCATTGCGCTCGGCCGAATGGATCACCATGAAGCCGCCGCCGCCGATGTTGCCGGCGCGCGGATAGGTCACGGCCAGCGCAAAGCCCGTGGCGACCGCGGCGTCGACCGCATTGCCGCCTTGCCGGAGGATGCCGGCGCCAACCTGCGCCGCGAGTTTCTCCTGCGCCACCACCATGCCGTGTTCGGCGGGAACGGCACGAACGGTGGAAAGTTCGGGGGGCGAATAGAAGCGGCGTTCCTGCGCAACGGCGACTGTTCCGAAGGCAAACACCAGTGCAACAGTGGTAATTGCCCTGCGCCACCCGCTCAAAAATACCGCCATCGAAAATCCGCCGCAGTTGGAGCCCGTATGACGCCTGGCCGCAGCACAAGCGTTGGTGACGCATGCTATATGGATTTGGATCTGGCCGCCGCAACGCTTGGCGCGGCTCTCGAGGGAAATTCGTGACATGGCGGTAATCGCTTCCGAGGCAGTTGGCGCCGAAAATCCGAAGCGATATCCGAGCCGGGCCGCCGTCGTCAGCTGGATCTTCTTCGACTGGGCGGCGCAGCCTTATTTCACGCTGATCACCACTTTCGTGTTCGCGCCTTATTTCGCGGGCTTCGTGGCCGCGGATCCGGCGCAAGGACAGGCGTTGTGGGGATTTGCCACCGCCGCGGCCGGCCTGATGATTGCGCTGATGTCGCCGGTGCTCGGCGCGATTGCCGACGCCAGCGGCCGACGCAAACCGTGGATCGCCGGTTTCGGCGCGCTGCTGGTGATCGGCTCCAGCCTGATGTGGATCGGCAAGCCCGGTGACCCCAGCGTCATCCTGCCGCTGCTGATCGCCTACGCGATCGCAACCATCGGCGTTGAGTTCGCCACCGTGTTCAACAACGCGATGATGCCGTCGCTGGTGCCGCCGGAGAAGATCGGCCGGCTGTCCGGCACCGGATGGGCGACCGGCTACATCGGCGGCATCCTGAGCCTGGTGCTGGTGCTTGGATTCCTCGCGGCCAATCCGGACACCGGCCGTACGCTGTTCGGCTTCATCCCGTCGTTCGGACTCGATGTCGCGTCGCACGAGG